>CAJPFZ010000281.1 GCA_905339355.1 Burkholderiaceae bacterium | reverse complement strand
GCAATGGACGCTGTCGCCGCTGCTCGCGCTGCTGGTGGCCGGCGTGGTGGCGCGTGCGCGCATGCGGCACGGCCTCACGGTGGAGCCGCAGCTCGGCTCGGCCGGCGCCATCCTCGTCGTCGTGCTGTTCGTCTGCCTCGGGCTGCTGCTGACGCTTGATCACCTCGCGACGCTGTGGCCGTGGGTGCTCGCCATCATCGTCGCGCGCGCCGCCGGCAAGGGTCTCGCGGTCGCGCTGCTGGCACGGCCCAGCGGACTCGGCTGGCGCCAGGCCGCAGCGCTGACGATGGCGCTGCAGCCGATGAGCAGCCTCGCCGTTCTGCTGGCCGCCGACACCTTCGACTGGACCTCGCAGCTCACGGGCATGGACGCGATGGTGCTGCAGTCGCTGCTGCTTGCCACGACACTGATGCAGTTGACGGGCCCCTTGTGGACGCAGGTCGCGCTGCAGCACGTGGCGTGCGAAACGCAGGGAGAACCGACATGAGACACCCAGTGTCAACCTGTCTTTCGCGGGCCGAGCGCCGGGCCGCTCCCAAGCCGGCCCGCATCCCCCGGGGGGATCGGCTGCGGTATTCCGCAGACGAGGGGCTGTCATGAGCCTCGCTGCCTTCACGCCCTCGGAGCCCTTGACGCTCGGCGTCGAACTCGAGCTGCAGCTCGTCAGCACCCACGATTTCGACCTCGCGCCACAGGCCGAAGACCTGCTGCGCGTGCTGCGCAAGCACACCGGCGACTGGGACGTGAAGCCCGAGATCACGCGCAGCATGATCGAGATCGGCACCTCGATCCAGCGCGAGCACGGGCCCCTGGTGGCCGAGCTGCACGACCTGCGCCGGCAGCTCGCGGACGGCGCGCGCAAGCTCAACATCGGCATCGCCGGCGGCGGCACGCACCCCTACCAGCACTGGAGCGCGCAGCAGATCTACCCGACCGAGCGCTTCCACTACATCAGCGAGCTCTACGGCTACCTCGCCAAGCAGTTCACCGTGTTCGGCCAGCACGTGCACGTCGGTTGCGAGAACGGTGACACCGCCTTGTGGCTGCTGCATGCGTTGTCGCGCTACGTGCCGCACTTCATCGCGCTGTCGGCCTCGTCGCCGTTCGTGCAGGGTGTGGACACCGGCTTCGACTCCGCACGGCTGAACTCCGTGTTCGCCTTCCCGCTGTCGGGCCGCGCGCCCTTCGCGCTCGGCTGGGACGAATTCGGCCACTACTTCGACAAGATGACCAGCACCGGCGTCGTCGAGTCGATGAAGGACTTCTACTGGGACATCCGGCCCAAGCCGGAGTTCGGCACCATCGAGCTGCGGGTGTGCGACACGCCGCTCACGGTGGACAAGGCGGCCGCGCTCGCCTGCTACCTGCAGTGCCTGTGCCGCTACCTGCGCGAGGACAAACCCTTCGAACCGGCCGAGGACGACTACCTCGTCTACACCTTCAACCGCTTCCAGGCCTGCCGCTTCGGGCTCGACGGCGACATCGTCGATCCCAAGACCAAGCAGCGCACCAAGATCCGCGACGACATCTTGCGCACGCTGGCGCGCATCGACGAACATGCGCTGGACTTGCGCGCGCTGGACGCGAGCAACCTGCTGCGCGACAGCCTGTTCGACGGCAACGACGCGGGCGCGCTGCGGCAGCACCGGCGCAGCGGGTGGCCGCTGCCGGCCGTCGTCGAGTGGTCGGCCAAGCGCTGGATGGGCTGAACGACGCGGCATCGGGCCGCCGGAACGAGGACGTGTCATGAAGGTGTGCATCGTGGGCGCCGGCGCGATCGGCGGATTGTTCGCCGGCTGGCTGGGCAGCCGCATCCCCGCGGGCGAGTTGACGCTCAGCGCATTGGCCCGCGGCGAGACGCTCGCCGCGTTGCGCTCGCGTGGCCTGCAGCTGAAGGACGCCGGCGAGACGCATGCGATCGCGCTGCGGGCGAGCGACGACCCCGCCGAGCTCGGCGCGCAAGACCTGGTGATCGTGGCGGTCAAGGGGCCGGCGCTCGCCGCCGTGGCACCTGCCGTGCGCCAGTTGACCGGCCCGCGCAGCGTGGTGCTGGTGGCGATGAACGGCGTGCCCTGGTGGTTCTTCGACGGCCTCGGCGGCCCCTGCGAAGGTCTGCGGCTGCAATCGGTCGACCCCGGCGGCCGCATCGCCGAGGCGATCGCGCTCGAGCAGGTGATGGGCTGCGTCGTGCACGCCAGCAGCGCGACCGAAGCGCCCGGCGTGGTGCGGCACGTGATGGGCAACGGGCTCATCATCGGCGAGCCGCGCGGCGGCGTGTCGCCGCGGGCGGAACAGATCGCCGCGCTGCTGCAGCGTGCCGGCTTCGCGGTGACCTGCAGCGGCCGCATCCAGCGCGACATCTGGTTCAAGCTGTGGGGCAACATGACGATGAACCCGGTCTCGGCGCTGACCGGCGCCACTGCCGACCTGGTGCTCGACGATCCGCTGGTGCGTGGCTTCTGCCAGGCCGTGATGCTGGAGGCGAAGGAAATCGGCGAGCGCATCGGCTGCGACATCGACCAGACGCCCGCGCAGCGCCACGAGGTCACGCGCCGGCTCGGCGCCTTCAAGACCTCGATGCTGCAAGACCTGGAAGCCGGCCGGCCGCTGGAGATCGACGCGCTGGTGGGCGCGGTGCGCGAGATCGGGCAGCACCTGGGCCTCGCGACGCCGAACGTCGATGCCCTGCTGGGCCTCGTGCGGCTCATGGCCCGCGTGCGCGGCCTGGCGTGAACCTTCGGACTTGCGGCGCACTCACAGCGCAGTCGCCACACGAAAGAGAGGCTGCCATGAAGACCGCACGTCGTCGACTCCTTCGCCAGGCCGGCGCGCTCGGCGTGCTGGCCCCCGTCACGCAGGCGTGGTCGCAATTGCCGTCGGCATGCGCGCCGGCGCCGCAGTGCCGCCTGGCCTGCGGGCCGACCGGCAGCGCCACCGCCGGACCGTTCTACGTGACGAACGCGCCGGAGACGGTGGACATCAACACCGCCAAGGCGGCGGGCAAGCCGATGCGCATCGGCGGCACGGTCTACCGCGAAGACGGCGTCACGCCGGTGCCCGGCGCCCGCGTCGAGATCTGGCATGCCGACGCCGCCGGCGCCTACCACCCGCACGGCAGCGGCGACATCTCCAGGTACCGCCGCGGCGACATCAACCTGCGCGGCGCAACCCGCACCGATGTCGCCGGCCGCTTTGCGTTCACGAGCATCGTGCCCGGGCAGTACGGCAGCCGCCGGCGGCACATCCACTGGCGGATCTCGGCGCCCGGGCACGTGCCGGTCACGACGCAGTCGTACTGGGTCGAGGAGCGCGGCACCGCGATCGAGAAGGCCGACCGCACCGACCTCGGCGCGGAGGACTGTCGCTGGGTGGCCTTCAAGGACGAACAAGGAACGGCGGCCGGCACCTTCGACGTGGTGCTGAAGACCGCCTGACGCTATGGCGCGGCAGTGGCCGCGCCCGTCGCCCGCCCGAGAAACGCCAGGTAGCGCGCCGCCGTCTCTGCCGGCCGCTCCATCATCGGCAGGTGCCCGGTGCGCGGCATCACCTGCACGTCGGCCGCGGGCAGCAGCGCCTGCAGCGCCCGCGCCCCCGAAACATGGAACACGAGTTCCTGCTCGCCCCACAGCGCGAGCGTGCGGGCCTTCAGCGCCGCCAGCCTGTCGTGCAGCGGGTAGGGGTCCGCGAGCTGCGCATCCCAGATGCGCACGTTCGAGTCCGCGCTGCGCACTGCCTTCGCCGACGCGTCGAGCAGGATCGGTCGCGGCATGAAGGGCCGCTCGACGAACACCAGGTCCAGCATGCGCTCGAACTCCTCATGGGTGCGCGCGATCAGCGGGCGCTCGCCGGCCGCGATGCGCCGCTGCATCTCGCTCGGTTCAGGCGAACGAATGCCGTGCGGCGCGCCGATGAAAGCCACGCTCGCGACACGCTGCGGATGATCGATCGCGTACAAGGCCGCGATCGCACCGCCCATCGAGTTGCCCGCGAGATGCACCCGCGCCGGCCCGAGGCGCTGCAGGAACTCGTGCAGACGGCGAACCTGCTCCGGGTAACCGTAACCGTGCCCGTCCAGCCGCGAGCTGTCGCCGAAGCCCGGCAGGTCAGGCGCGATCACGCGGTAGTGCTTCGTCAGCGGCCGTGCGAACTCGACCCAGTGGTCCTTCTCGGCAAAGATGCCGTGCAGCAGAACAATAGTCTCGCCGCTGCCGCCCTCGAGGTAGCGGACCTCGTGGCCGTCGATGGTCACGGCGTGTTCGGACAGATTCGACAGGCTGCGGTTCAGCGCCGTCAGCGGCGTGACGAACCACTCAGGCACCAGCCTGTAGAAGGCCACGGCAAGCAGCACGGCGGCCACGGCGGACCAGGCAATTCGGCGGATCGTCAACACGGTTCTCCCGTCACTCGAGGCGCTCGATTCTGCGGCAATCGGCCGTGAGACGATGCGCTCCGTGTCCATCGAACCCCAGGAGACCGGCGGCATGCAGGCGCTCGCCAACTACTACGACGCCACGGCGGGCGTTCGCCCGCCGCGCCCGGCCCTGGCCGGCGCGGTCGAGGCCGAGGTGTGCATCGTCGGCGCCGGCTTCGCAGGCCTCGCCACCGCGCTCGGCCTGCTCGAGCGCGGCATGAAAGACGTGGTGGTCGTCGAAGCGCAGCACGTCGCCTTCGGTGCCTCGGGCCGCAACGGCGGCTTCGTCTTCGGCGGCTACAGCCTCGACTGCGCCGACCTGCTGGCCCAGCTCGGCCCCGAACGCGCCAAGGCGGCGTATGCGCTGACACGCGAGGCCGTGCAGTTGATCCGTGAGCGTGTCGCCCGCCATGCGATCGAGTGCGAACTGGTCGAAGGCGGCGCGCTGCTCGCCAACTGGTTCGACGACGAGGCCATCCTGCGGCGCCAGCAGCGCCTGATGCAGGAGCACTTCGACGTGCACTGGCGCTTCGTGCCGAAACAGGAACTGCGCGAGTGGGTCGACTCCACCCGCTACGGCGCGGCCCTGCTGGAGCCCGACGCATTCCACTTCCATCCTCTGAAGTACGCACTCGGCGAAGCGGCGGCCATCGAGTCGCTGGGCGGCCGCATCTTCGAGTCTTCGCGCGCCATCAGGATCGAACAGCGGCACGGCGGCATGCGGGTGCACACCGCGGCAGGCACGGTGCAAGCCCGGCACGTCGTCATCGCCGGCGGCGGCTACCTCGCGCAACTCGTGCCGGCACTCGAACGCGCGATCCTGCCGATCGCCACCTACGTGATGACCACCGAGCCGCTCGGCGAGGCGCTGCATGCGCTGATCCCCTCGCGTGCCGCCATCTACGACACGCGTTTCGCCTTCGACTATTACCGCAAGCTCAACGACACGCGGCTGCTGTGGGGCGGGCGCATCTCGGTGCGCGATCGGCAGCCCGATGAGATCGCACGGTTCCTCAAGCGCGACATGCTGCGTGTGTTCCCCAGCCTGTGCGACGCGAAGATCGACCACGCCTGGGGCGGCATGATGAGCTACGCGCGTCACAAGATGCCGCAGATCGGCCGCCTGCCCAACGGCCTGTGGTACGGGCTCGCCTTCGGTGGCCATGGTGTGGCGCCGACCACCGCCGCCGGCGAACTGCTGGCCGCGGCGATCGCCCACGGCGAGCCGCTGCCCGCCGGTTTCGAACGCTACGGCCTGCAGCGCACCTGGCGGCCCGCTGGCCTCATGGCGGCGCAGGCGACGTACGCCTGGTTTCAAACCAAGGACTGGTGGCGCGAGCGCCGATAATCGCCGCATGCGACTTCAGTTCACCAAAATGCAGGGCGCCGGCAACGACTTCGTCGTGCTCGATGCGACCCGCTCGCCGATCGAGCTGAGCGAAGCGCAGGTACGCATGCTCGGCGACCGGCGCTACGGTGTCGGCGCCGATCAGATCCTGGTCGTCGAGCGCAGCGACACGCCCGGCGTGGACTTCCGCTACCGCATCTTCAACAACAGCGGCGACGAGGTCGAGCAGTGCGGCAACGGCGCGCGCTGCTTCGTGCGCTTCGTGCGCGACAAGGGCTTGACGAACAAGGACACGATCCGCGTCGAAACGGTCAACAGCCTGCTCGAGCTGAGCCTGCAAAGCGACGGCCGCGTGACGGTCGACATGGGCGCGCCGGTCTTCGATCACGCCCGCATCCCGTTCGATGCCACCGGCCTGCAGCCCGAACGCCGCGGGGATTTCGAACAGTGGCCGCTCGATCTCGGCGACTACGCGGTCAAGACCGCCGTGCTGTCGATGGGCAACCCGCATGCGGTGCAGATCGTGGCCGACGTCGACAGCGCGGCCGTCGGCCTGCAGGGGCCGGCGATCGAAGCGCATCCACGCTTTCCGAAACGGGTCAACGCGGGCTTCATGCAGATCGTCGACCGCAAACACATCCGACTGCGCGTGCATGAGCGCGATGCCGGCGAAACGCTCGCCTGCGGCACGGGCGCCTGCGCGGCGGTCGTCGCCGGCATCCGTCTCGGCCTGCTCGATTCGCGGGTAGACGTGCAGGCGCGCGGCGGCGGGCTGAGCATCGAATGGCAAGGCGGCGACGCTCATGTCTTCATGACCGGGCCCGCAGAAACTGTTTTTGAAGGAGTCATCGAACTGTGAGCACCATCCAGGGCATCACCGAAAACGACATCGCCAACTACCTGGCGAACACCCCCGGCTTCTTCGAACGCCATGCCGAGCTGCTGGGCAGCATCCAGCTCACGAGCCCGCACGGGCAGCGCGCCGTCTCGCTGCAGGAGCGGCAAATGGAGATGCTGCGCGACAAGCTCAAGGGCATGGAGCTGAAGGTGATGGAGATGATCCGCCACGGCCAGGAGAACGTGGCCATCGCCGATCGCCTGCACCGCTTCACACGCGCCATCATGCTCACCACCAACGCCGCCGATCTGCCCGACGTGCTGGTCAACGAGCTGATGCACCAGTTCATGATTCCGCAGGCCGGCATCAGGGTCTGGGGCGGCGCGCCGGCTTTTGCCGCGCTGTCCTTCGCCAAGCCGGTCAGCGAGGACGTCAAGAGCTTCGCGTCGAGCCTCTCGCTGCCGTACTGCGGCCTCAACTCGGGCTTCGAAGCCGCGCAGTGGCTCGAAGAGCCCTCCGCGGTGATGTCGCTCGCGATGATCCCGCTGCGCCACGGCCCGACGACCAACGCCTTCGGCCTGCTCGTGCTCGCCTCGTCCGACGCGACACGCTATTCGTCCGACATGGGCACAGAGTTCCTCGTGCGCATCGGCGAGATCGCCAGCGCCGGGCTGTCGAGGCTGCTGCCCGCGGCCTGAACGCAATGGCCGCGGCCCAGCCTCCGCTTGCGCCGCTGGAGCTGCACGACGACATTCGCGAGCACCTGACGCATCTGGCGGTCGAGCGGCGGCTCGCGCCACGCACGCTGGCGCTCTACACGGACGCGCTGACCCGCCTGCAGCGCCAGGCCACGAGTGCGGCGATGGTGCTGCGTGACGCGCAGGCACACCACATCCGGCGCTGGGCCGGCCAGTTGCACGCGCAGGGGCTCGCGCCGCGCAGCGTCGCGCTGGTGCTGTCGGCCTGGCGCGGCTTCTACCGCTGGCTGGGCCGCGAAGGCCGCATTGCCGCCAACCCAGTGGACGGCGTGCGCGCGCCCAAGCGCGCCAAGCCGCTGCCCAAGGCCTTGTCGGTGGACCAGGCGGTGGCGCTGGCCGAGCCCGGCGACGACGACACCACCTCGCCCGCGCTGGCGGCGCGCGACCACTGCATGGTCGAGCTGCTGTACGGCTGCGGCCTGCGCGTCGGCGAACTCGCCGGCCTCGATGTGCGGGCCGGCGCGCAGGCCGGTGGCTGGGTCGATGCGGCCGATGCCACCGCGCATGTGTTCGGCAAGGGCAGCAAGCGCCGCAGCGTGCCGGTGGGCGCACCGGCACTGAAGGCGCTGCACACCTGGCTGGCACTGCGCGACACGCTGGCCGCGCCGGGCGAACCGGCGCTGCTGGTGAGCCAGCGCGGCACGCGCCTGACCGCCAGCCAGATCCGCTCGCGCCTGAAACGCCGCGCGCTGATCGCGGGCCTGCCGACGCATGTGCATCCACACATGCTGCGCCATTCGTTCGCGTCGCACCTGCTGCAGTCCAGCGGCGACCTGCGTGCGGTGCAGGAGCTGCTGGGGCACGCCAACATCACGACCACCCAGGTCTACACGCAGCTCGACTTCGGCCACCTGTCCAAGGTCTACGACGCGGCCCATCCACGCGCCCGCAAGAAGTGACGCCGGATTGACGCAACCGGCCTGCCGGACAATCGCGCCATGAAAGTCATCAAACTGCGCGACGGCAAGGAGCGCTCGCTGCTTCGTCGCCACCCGTGGGTGTTCCAGGGCAGCATCGGCAGCGGCAAGGCCGACAGCGGCGAAACCGTGCGGGTCGAGTCTGCCGCCGGCGACTTCCTCGCCTGGGCAGCGTACAGCCCGCATTCGATGATCCGCGTGCGCGCATGGAGCTTCGACGCCGCCGAACGCATCGACGCCGGCTTCTTCGAGCGGCGCATCGCGCAGGCCGTGGCGCTGCGGCAGCGGCTGCCGATCGCGAGCGACGGCGTGCGCCTGATCCACGGCGAAGCCGACGGCCTGCCCGGGCTCATCGTCGACCGCTATGCCGACATCCTCAGCGCGCAGTTCCTGTCGGCCGGCGTGGAGCGCTGGAAAGCCACGATCGCCGACCTGCTGCTCAAAGCCACCGGCCTCACGCGCCTGTACGAACGCAGCGATGCGAGCGTGCGCGAACTCGAGGGCCTTGCGAGCGTGAGCGGCTGGCTGCGCGGCGGCGGGTCCACCGAAACGACCATTCGCGAGCATGAATGGCAGCTCACGCTGGACGTGGCCGAGGGCCACAAGACCGGCTTCTATCTCGACCAGCGCGACAGCCGCAAGCTGTTCGCCGACACGGTGCGGCACTTCGGCTGCCAGCGGGTGCTCAACTGCTATTCCTACACCGGCGGGTTCAGCGTGGCCGCCCTGGCGGGTGGCGCGGCGATGGTTACCAGCGTGGACTCGTCGGCGCCGGCCCTCGCACGCGCGGCCGACCACGTGGTGCGCAACGGCTTCGATGCGGCGCGGCATGAGGCAATCGATGCCGACGTCAACCAGACGCTGCGCCAGTGCATCGACCAAGGCCGCCGCTTCGACGCCATCGTGCTCGACCCGCCCAAGTTCGCCCCCACCGCCGCCCATGCGGATCGCGCGGCGCGAGCCTACAAGGACATCAACCGGCTCGCCTTCAAGCTGCTCGAACCGGGTGGGGTGCTGTTCACGTTCTCGTGCTCAGGCGGCATCAGTGCCGACCTGTTCCACAAGATCGTCGCCGGCGCGGGGCTGGATGCCGGTGTCGACGGGCTGATCTATGCGCGCACCGGCGCGGCGCCCGACCATGCGATGACGGTGACGTTTCCGGAAGGCGAGTACCTCAAGGGGCTGATGATCATCAAGCGTTAAGGGGCATCGGAGGCCCCGCGAGCTGAGAGGCCCCTTGCTTGTGTCGCAAGCGCGCTGCGGCGACCATCGCCGCATGAACAAGCATTCCATGCCGCCACTGCGATTGACCGGACTGACCGCCACTCTCGCGAGCACCGTGCTGCTGAGCGCCGCCTGCACGGCCAACAGCAGTTCCCCCGCAGCTGCCGCGCCGACGCCCTCCGTGCACTCGCTCATCGGCGATGCGGCCTGCGACGACGATTCGCAGTGCCGCACGATCGGCGTGGGCGCCAAGGCCTGCGGCGGACCCGAGGCCTACCTCGCCTGGTCGACGCTGAGCACCACCGACGCCGAGGCGCTGCGCCGGCAAGCCGACCGAGAAGCCGAGCGCCGCAGGGCGGAGGGCGAGAAACGCGGAGAGATGTCGACGTGCAGCGTGGTGCCGGATCCCGGCGCCTACTGCGCCCGCCCTGCGGGCGCGGCCGCCGGCGCGCGCGGCGTGTGCCGGCTGAGAGACGGTGCCCGCGCGATCAGTTAAGAAAGAAGGGCCGCTTACGCGGCCCTTCTTGTTGCATGTGGCGTCTGCCGGATCAGTGCACGTCCACTGACAGCAGCGTGTTGCCCAGTGCCGTGCCGTCACCGTCGGTGAACTGCGCGATGCCGAGGTAGCGGTTGCCCGGCGGCACGTTCCAGGCCAGCGCCGTCGTCGAGGTGCCACCCAGGAACGCTTTCGCGCCCACGCCGGCCTTCAGCGTCTGCACGCCGACCGCCGGGCCGACGACCCAGTTCGACAGCGTGAAGGTCGCATTGCCGTTGAGCGGCGCATAGCCGAACACGCAGGCTGAATAGGTGCCTGCAGCCGGTGCACGCAGATCGACCTTCTCTTCCGAGGTCGCCGTGCCGCTCGCGCCGACCAGCGCGCCGCTGCCGTCCGGACCTGCATAGACCTCGAGGTCGAGGTCGCTCGCGCTGCCACCCTGCGTGTCGCTGTCGAACAGCTGGAAGCGCGCAATGTGCGCGCCGGCAGGCACCGTCACGTTGAAGCACTGCGACTGGTTGGTCGCGACTTGGCCGGTGTGGCGCGTGGCGGCCACCATGCCGGTCGGCGAGACGGCGAGCTTGCCGGCGTAGCCGAGACCGACCGTGAACACCTTGGTGCCGCGAGCCCGGTTGTCGCTGACTTCGGTCGGGCCGGAGAACAAGGCGCCGCGCACGCTCAGCGGGCTGCGCACCTGGCGAACGCCGTCGCTCCAAGTCAGGTGGCCGAAGGTCCAGGTGTTCACCGCAGCCGAGCTGCGTGCCAGGTTCACGTCGAAGCTGCCGCTCGCGCCCGGCGCCAGCGTCAGGCTCGACGGCACCACCGTCACGTCCCAGCCGGGCAGGCTGGTGCTCGCGTTGAAGGTGGCCGTCGAGCTGCCGACGTTCTTGACCGTGCGCTTGATCGTGATCTTGCCGAGCACGTCGGCCGCCGTCAGCGATGCGAGGTTCAGGTTCCACGGCGTGATCGTGCCGTAGGCCACGCAGGCGCCGTGCGAGGCGGGCAGCGAGCCGATGCCGCACAGGAAGCGCAGGTAGTCGACCGGGCCCGCGTCATACACGAGGCCCGGATTGGCAGCGGGCGTCGGGTTCAGGTGGCCGGCGCCATAGCCCCAGCGGTTGAGGTCGGCGCTGCCGTTGCCGAGCTTGATGTCGTTGGCCGAGGTCATCAGCGCCGACTTGATGGCGGCCGGAGACCAGGTCGGGTACAGCTGCTTCATCAGCGCCGCGGCGCCGGCCACGTGCGGGCTGGACATCGACGTGCCCTGCAGCGAGGCGCTGCCCGGATTGGCGGTGGTGCCCGCGATGATGGCGTCGCGCACGGCCACCTGGTCGGAGTTCTCGGCGACGTAGGCGGCGATGATGTCGACGCCGGGCGCGCTGATGTCCGGCTTCAGGATGTTCTTGTCGGCAAGGCTCGGGCCACGCGAGGAGAAGTCGCCCATCACCGGCGCGACGACGCCTGCGACCTGCACGCCAGGCGAGAACGCGGCACTCGCGCCCGGCGTCGCGGCATGCGATAGCACCGCGTTGGCATGCACGCCGGCCAGATGCACGGTCGGCAGCTCATAGGCGATGTTGAACACGGAGTCTGCGGAAGCGAGCGGCCCCGAGGGGATGTTCTGGATGATCATGCCGGCGGCGCCGGCGGCCTTGGCGTTCGCCGCCTTGTTCACCAGCACGTTGGCGCCGCGGTAGCACACGACGATCTTGCCGGCGACCTTGGCCGGGTCCAGTTGGGCCGCGATGCCGTCGGCCGCGCCGAGGCAACGTGCAAGGCTGGCCGCGTCGGCGCCGGGCAAGCCGGCGTCGGTGGAGGCGATCAGCGGCGTCGCCGACAGCCCGGTGCTCTGGAACGATGGCCCCGATGCAGTGGCGCCATTCCCAAGCGTGACCGTGGCCACCGTGAAGCGGTCGTGTGTCGACGCGGCGACCGTGGTCAGCCACGGGCTCATGTGGGCCACGGTGTTGGCCGGGCCGCTGTTGCCGGCCGAGGCCGCCACGAACACACCGGCGGCCGAGGCGTTGAAGAACGCGACCTCGACCGGGTCGAGATAGTTGGTGCGCGTGCCGCTGATCGAATAGTTGATCACGTCGACACCGTCGGCCACCGCCTTGTCGATGGCGGCCACGCTGTCGGAGGTGAAGCAGCTGTTCTTGCGCGCGCCGGTGCCGTCTTCGACGTAGCTCCAGCACACGCGGTAGGCGGCGATGCGCGCGCGCGGCGCGACGCCCGACATGATGCCGGCCGGCAGGCCGCCGATGGACGCTTCGGCGCCTTCGTTGCCGCCGGCGGTGGACGCGGTGTGCGAGCCGTGGCCGTCTTCATCGCGCGGGCCCACGTAATCGGTCGGCCACATCGGGCGGCCGAAGGCGTTGAAGCCGGCGTTGAAGAACTGCGCGCCGATCAGCTTGTTGTTGCACATCGCCGTGGTGAAGCCCTGCCCTGCCTGGCAGCTGCCGGCCCACTTGGCGGGCGGCGGCCCGTAGACCTGCGTGCCGGCCTGGAAGTACGGCACCGGCTTGCCCAAGGCGTCGACCTTGTCGGAGAACGAGGGGTTCTCCGGCCAGATGCCGCCGTCGACGATGCCGATGATGACGTTCTCGCCCTTGACGTTGCGAGATTGCGAATCGAGCGCCGACCAGAGTCCGCCGGGGCCGCTCAGGCCGAGGAAGGCCGGCGTGCGGGTCGTGTCGACGGCGCGCGCCTCATCGGGCGTGACGGCCACGACACCCGCGGTGCGTGCGAGCTTGCGCGCTTCGTCGGCGGTGAGCTTGGCCGAGAAGCCGTTGAAGGCGATGTTGTAGCGGTGCACGATGGCCGCGGCGTTGACCGTGGCGGCCGCATTCGTGCGCTTGCTCTCGAGGTAGTTGATGTACGCGCGGACGTTGGACGCGTTCACGTTCAACTTCGCGCCGCGTGCCGGCTGCGTGGCCGGCAAGCCGGCGATGCCGCCGTTGTACGCGGCGACCGGCGCGTCGGCGAGCTGGACGATGTAGGTCTGGCGCTGCTGCGCAGCGGCATGCGAAGCCAGCGCTGCGAGCCCGAGGGCCAGTGCGATTCGAGTGAATGTCATGGATGGTTCCTGTGGGCGGGTTCAGCGGCTGGCGCGGCGGCGCAGGGCGACGGCGGCCAGGCCCAGTGCGAGCAAGGCGTAGGTCGACGGTTCTGGCACGGCCACGACGTTGATGTTGTCGAGGGAGAACTGGGCCAGGTTGTCGGCCGGGTTGACGCAGTCGTTGCCCACGTAGAGGCAGGCGCCGAAGGTCGCCGACTTCAGCGTGCCCAGCGACGCAAGCCCGGCGGAGTAGCTCTGAAAGGCGAACAGCCCACTGGCGTCGCTGGCGGCGAAGTCCCAGCTGCCGAGCACGGTGTTGTCGAGGAGGTCGATGCCCGAGACGACGATGCGTCCGGCCATCACGCCTGGGGCCTGCGGTTCGGGCGCCACGAAGGCGGCATCAAAGCTCGTCAGCCGAAACGGCCTGCCGTCGAGGCTGGCCAGGCCCAGCATGCTGTCGTTGAAGCCGCTGTAGAACTGGGTGTCGTTGCCGATGGGCGCTTGCGCCACCACGAACGCGGCCGCCGTGTCGACGGTGCCCAGGTCGCCGATCACGCTGAACTGATAGCCGTTCTCGGAGAAGGTGTCGGAGTCGAAATAGAGATCGGGCCCGACACTTTCGAAGTCCACCGTAACGGCCTGAACCTGGGCCATCAGCCCGAGCAGGCCGAAGGCGCATGACAGCACCTGGCGCGTGAATTGGCGACGCATTGAGTTCCCTTTGCGGAAATGGTTGATCCGGCTTCACCTGCCCGGCTGGCCTGTCTTGTGAGCAGGCAAAGCGAAGAGGCCGACGAAGTTGCAGTAAGCGCCCGGGTCCATGAGTTGAGCCCGAGCAACGAGCGGGCATTCTGTTGTGACGAATTCACGTCCGTCACCCCCCTTGGTTGAGGGGGTGCCGCGTCCTCATAGGGAACTGTTGAATCGACTGCGGGTATATCCCGGTCCGCCGAGTCACTGCCGAGGCGCTGGCAAAGGCAGTTTGGTCTCGAACTTCGCGCGCTTCACGCAGAAGAAGCTCTTCACGTTTCGTACGTTGGCGTCTTGTGTGAAGAGACGATCGACGAGTGCGGCCCAGGCACTCATGTCCGCCACCTGGAGCAGCAACACGAAATCGGGGCCCGGGGACACGCGATAGCACTGCTGCACCGCCGTTTCGGCCAACGCGCGCAGTTCGAAAGCCTGCAGGTGCTCGGCACCCTGCCGATCGAGAGTGACCTCGGCGATGGCGCTGAGCCCCGCGCCCAGCCGGTCGGGCGAAAGGATGGCGACTCGGCGTTCGATGACCCCGGCATCGACCAGGCGCTTGACTCGCCGCAGGCAGGTGGCAGGCGAGGTATGCGCCGCAGCGGCCAAGTCCTGGTTCGATAGCGACGCGTCCTGCTGAAGGACGCCCAGGATGCGCAGGTCGGTCGTGTCGAGTGCAAAAGCGTCGGCGTTTTCTTGCGATTCAGCTGGCTTCATGAAGCATTATTGCGCCAAGCGCGGCAAGCGGTCTATTCGTTCATTCATCACGAAAATTTGGCAGCATCGTTCTCCACCTCCCGCCTAGCATCCCGACATCCCAATTCCTCCAGGTGACTCTCATGTGTGGCATCGTCGGCGCCGTCAGCACCCGCAACATCGTCCCCGTCCTCATCGAGGGCCTGAAGCGGCTCGAGTACCGTGGCTATGACTCCTGCGGCGTGGCGGTGCACCAGAACGGCGGGTTGCGGCGCGCGCGGAGCACGGCACGAGTGGCCGAACTCGAGGCCTGCGTCGACAAGGACCACGTCGAGGGCGGCACCGGCATCGCGCATACGCGCTGGGCTACGCACGGCGCGCCCGCCGTGCACAACGCCCACCCGCACTTCTCGCACGGGCCCTATGCGCGCCAGGCGAGCAGCGGCCGCATTGCGCTCGTGCACAACGGCATCATCGAGAACCACGACGAGCTGCGCGCCGAGCTGAAGGCCAAGGGCTATGCCTTCGACAGCCAGACCGACACCGAAGTCATCGCGCACCTCGTCGACCAACTCTACGAAGGCGACCTGCTCGACGCCGTGCAGCGCGCCACGCTGCGCCTGCGCGGCGCCTATGCGATCGCCGTGTTCTGCCGCGACGAGCCGCACCGCGTGGTCGGCGCCCGCGAAGGCTCGCCGCTGGTGCTGGGCGTCGGCACCGATGACCGCGCGGGCGACCACTTCCTCGCCTCCGACGCGATGGCGCTCGCCGGCGTGACGGACCAGATCGTCTATCTGGAAGAAGGCGACGTCGTCGACCTGCAGCTCGGCAAGGTGTGGATCACCGCGCGCACGCCCGAGGGCCGCTACGTGCCCGCGCCGCGCCCGGTGCGCACGGTGCACGCCCACACCGGCGCAGCCGAACTGGGCCCCTATCGCCACTACATGCAGAAGGAGATCTTCGAGCAGCCCAAGGCGATCGCCGACACGCTGGACGCCGTCAACAGCATCTCCCCCGAACTCTTCGGCGACGGCGCGTACAGCGTCTTCAAGAACATCGACTCGGTGCTGATCCTCGCCTGCGGCACCAGCTACTACAGCGGCTCGACCGCGAAATACTGGCTGGAAAGCATCGCCAAGATCCCGACCTCGGTCGAGATCGCGAGCGAGTACCGCTACCGCGACAGCGTGCCCAACCCGCGCACGCTGGTGGTGACGATCAGCCAGAGCGGCGAGACGGCCGACACCATTGCGGCGCTCAAACACGCCCGCTCGCTCGGCATGCCGCACACGCTCACGATCTGCAACGTGGCGACGAGCGCGATGGTGCGCGAATGCGAGCTGGCCTACATCACGCGCGCGGGCGTCGAGATCGGTGTCGCGTCGACCAAGGCCTTCACCACCCAGCTGGCGGCGCTGTACCTGCTCGCCAACGCGATCGCCAAGGCGCAGGGCCGGCTGTCGCCGGAGCGCGAGCACGCCGCGATCCGCCGGCTGCGCCACCTGCCCGTCGCGCTGCAGGCCGCGCTCGCGCTCGAGCCGCAGATCATCGCCTGGGCGCAGGGCTTCGCCGGCAAGCAGCACGCGCTGTTCCTCGGCCGCGGCCTGCACTACCCGATCGCGCTCGAAGGCGCGCTGAAGCTCAAGGAGATCAGCTACATCCACGCCGAGGCCTACCCGGCCGGCGAGCTGAAGCACGGGCCGCTGGCGCTCGTGACCGCCGCGATGCCGGTCGTCACCGTCGCGCCCAACAACGCCTTGCTCGAAAAGCTCAAGAGCAACCTGCAGGAAGTGCGCGCGCGCGGCGGCGAGCTGTTCGTGTTCGCCGATGCCGACACGCGCATCGAGTCGGACGAAGGGCTGCACGTGATCCGCATGCCGGAGCACTACGGCGCGCTGTCGCCGATCCTGCACGTGGTGCCGCTGCAGCTGCTCGCGTATCACACCGCGTGCGCGCGGGGGACGGACGTCGACAAGCCGAGGAATCTGGCGAAGAGCGTGACGGTGGAGTAAGCGGGTCGTTGGATCCAGATAAAAAGCCGACAAATGCAGGGGCTGGGTAGGCAGGTGATCGTGTCGTCATTCTGACGTTTTGTCGACACATTCCGGTGGACGTGTCGCTGACTGGGACATATCCTCGGCACATGTCGCCCGAAGCGCCTTTCACGAACACGTGGTCGCCTGATCGCCCGCACAACGAACTCCGGCGGCTGCCGCCGACCGCCGAATTGGAGAGCCGCGCCGTGCTCAAGCAGTGCGTGCTATCGCGCGCCGCACTGGCGGCGCTCAAGCAGGCTGCCGCGCTGATCCCCAACCAGACGATGCTCATCAACACGATCCCGCTGCTGGAAGCCAAGGACAGCTCCGAGATCGAGAACATCGTCACGACAGCCGACAAGCTGTTCCAGTTCGCACAGGCCCACGACGGCGCTGCCGACGCCGCCACCAAGGAGGCGCTGCGCTATCGCACCGCGCTGTACGCTGGCTTCGAGTCGCTCGCGCACCGCCCGCTGTGCACAGCCACCGCGGTCGAGATCTGTCGGACCATCAAGGCGACCGAGATCGACGTGCGGCGCGTGCCCGGTACACAGTTGGTCAACGCCGCGACTGGTCAGATCATCTACACGCCGCCCGAGGGGGAGACGCTTGTGCGCGACCTGCTGGCCAACTGGGAGCGGTTCCTCCACGAGCAGGTGGATCTTGACCCGCTTGTGCGCATGGCCGTTGCCCACTACCAGTTCGAGGCCATCCACCCGTTCACCGACGGCAATGGCCGAACCGGCCGCGTGCTGAACATCCTGGTCCTGATCCAGGAGGAGCTGCTGGCGCTGCCGATCCTGTACCTCAGCCGCTTCATCATCGCGAACAAGGTCGACTACTACCGCCTGCTGCTCGAGGTGACGCGCGAGAGTGCGTGGGAGCCCTGGCTACTCTTCATGCTGAAGGCGGTCGAGGAGACCGCGCGCTGGACCACCGACAAGATCCTGGCGATCCGGGCGCTGTCGGACGCCGCCGCAGCGCACGTGCGCGAGCGCCTGCCCAAGATCTACAGCCGCGAACTCGTCGACGCAATCTTCGAGCAGCCGTACTGCCGCATCGGCAATCTGGTCGACAAGGGAGTCGCGCAGCGCCAGGCCGCGTCGCGCTATCTGCAGGACCTGGTGTCCATCGGCATGCTGCGCGAGGCCAAAGTGGGCAAGGAGAAGCTGTTCATCCATCCGCGGCTGCTGCAGCTGCTGGCCAGCGACGCGAACGACGTGCCGAGCTACGCAAAATAGCCGACCACGTGACCCCCCGTCGCCCCCGACGGACTCCATCTGTTGGAGGCAGATGTGACCTTTCTCGCGCGACCTACCCTTCATGACGACTCGTCGCGTCACGATCGCGCTCGTACCTTCTCGCAAGCGGAAGAGACGGCAACCAGGACTCGCGGCGGATGATCCAGCTTTCGTAGGTGGGCGTCAGTTGGTCGGGGGCGTCGAGCGAACCCAGGTTCACTTCGATTTCGTCTGCGGTGCGTCCGAAAACGGAGGAGCCGCAGCGGGGACAGAAGAATCGCCCGTTGTAGTTGCTTGTGTCGCCATCGATCATCACCGCGTCCTGTGGGAATACCGCGGAGGCGTGAAAGAGCGCGCCATGATGCTTGCGGCAGTCGAGACAGTGGCAAAGGCCGACCCGGTATGGGCGTCCCGACGCGACGATTCGGACGTTGCCGCACAGGCAGCCGCCGGTGAATCGGTCCATGCTGCGCCTCCTCTCAGAACCAAGCGGGCCGAAGGTTTACAACGAACGGACTGTCATTGCAATTGGCCGTAGCCGCGGCGAGGCCAGGCGCGGGTTCAGCGAGCCGGCCCGCACCCCAACCCTCTCCCAGGGGGAGAGGGGGAAAGATCTCGCAGAGGGAGAGGAAGCGAGAGGCGCCTGGCGCTACTGCGCGAGGATCCAGGCGGCCAGGTTCTGCACGGCCTTCGGATCCTTGGCGTCGAGGGCCTTGTGATCTTCCTCGGTGCCGTCGTCGAACTTGACCTTCGGCGAGGAGGTCAGGAACTTGACCAGCTTGGCCTCGGCATCGGCCTGGCCCTTGTACTTGGCGGCGGTCTTCTGGAACGAAGGCCCCTTCTTGGACTTGTCCACCGCGTGGCACTTCGTGCAGCCGTTGGCCTTGCCGAAGGCTTGGGCGGCATCGGCGTCGGGGGCAGCTGCCGCCGGCACGGAGAACGCGAACGCTGCCGCTGCAGCGGCAAGCAAGGACGTGGTGCGCAGTTTCATCGTCACTCCTTAAGGGCCCTGAACGGCCATTGTCAGCCTCTGGTACCCACAGATTGAACGCGGGATACCGCGCCACGGTGGACAGACCCGCGTCATGGTGCGCGGTGTGCGGATCTTGCGTAGCTGGAGGAGAGCGGCGCCGCGCCCGCTTCGCCGGATGACGCCTTCGAACGCCCGTCGAGCGCCGACACGCTGCGATAGGCTCCGGGCGTGCTGCCGGTCCACCCCTTGAACGCGCGATGGAACGACGCCGGCCCGTCGAACCCCAGTTGCGCCGCAATGGCAGCGATCGACTCCTGCGATCCTGTCAGCCGCTGGATCGCGACATCGCGCCGCAGCTGGTCCTTCACGCGCTGCAAGCTGGTGCCTTCCTGCGCGAGGCGGCGGTGCAGCGTTCGCACCGACAGGTGCAGCGCGCAGGCCGCGCCCTGCGCGGTCGAGGGCAACGGCAGGCGCGAGGCCACGTGGGCGCGCAGCCGCTGCTCCAGGCGCGGCTCGCTGAATGGCACGAACAGCCAGTCTTCCGGCGCTCGGCGCAGAAATGCCGGGATATCGGAGCGGCTGCGGCGAATCGGCTGGTCCAGGTAGCTGGATGCCAGCCTGAGCGCGCAGCGCGGCATGTCGTAGGCGACCGGGCCAGGGTACAGCGCGGCGAAGTCGGTGGCGCCGGCCGCAGGCGCTGCAAATGAGAAGTCGACGCCCAGCAGCGGGATGCGCCGGTCGATGAGCCAGGAGGCGACGCCGTGAATCAGCTTCAGCATCAGGTCCAGCGCCACCGGCTTGCAGGGCGGCCGGTGCGGCTCCTCGACGATGGCGATCCACGCCTCTGCGTCGGCCCTGTCCACGTCGAGCCGGAAGTCGTCCTGCAGCAGGCGAAGAATCACCGACCAGCGGTGCAGCGCCGTCCGCAGGTCGCGCGCCTCGAGCAGCCCGAGGCAGGTGAACTTCAGCGATCCGGGACGCAGCGGCCGAGAGAACAGGCGCAGCATCTCGTCGTCGCAGCGCACGGCGAGCCAGCGGTACAGCGTGGCGAGCTGCAGTTCGGTGATGCGCGCGGCGGGACGCTCGATCAGGTCGGGCGCGATGCCCGCCGCCACCAGCGCCGCCTCGACCAGCGCGCCGTCGAGTTCCATCGCGTTCACGACCTCCCGCAGGTAGGCCGTGGAGACGGTGGGGGCGGCTTCAGGCCGCAGGGCGGTCGATCTCATGGCCACGCGATGGTGGCACGATTTGCAAGTAGGGCGGCCGGATCGGGGACTGACGCGGCGGGCATTTGCGCCAAGACTGCGCGCCAGCATGAACCGAACGCCATTGCAGACACACGCCGCCAACGACCCGCTGTCGTTCGGCCTGGCGCTGCACGAGCGCGCCGCGCTGCAGCAGGGGCCCTGGTTTCGCGCGCTGCCGGCACAAGCGCAGGCGGCGATGCTCACGCAAGCCACGTTGCATGCCGTTGCGGCCGGCCAGCCGCTCTGCCGCCACGGCATCGCGCGCAACGACTGGTTCGCGGTCACCCGCGGCAGCGTCCGCCTGAGCGCGGTGTTCGTGAGTGGCAAGGCGTTCACGCTGTCCTTCATGGGGCCGGGCGAGTGGTTCGGCGAGCTGTCGGCGGCCGATGACATGCCCAACTTGGTGGAGGCGGTGGCCCAGACCGACTGCTCGGTGCTGGTCATCCGCAGCGCCTCGATGAAGCGGCTCGTCTCGCAGCACCCCACGTTGCTGCAGGCGCTGCTGCGGATGAGCTATGCGCGGCTCGCGGAGCTCGAGCGGGTGATGGAAGAGCTGCAGACGCTGCCGCTGGCCGCGCGCCTGGCGCGCAAGATCGTCTGGCTGATGCAGCGCCAGAACGGCGCCAGCCACCTTCGGCTTTCGCAGGACGAGTGGGCCGACCTGGTGGTCGCGAGCCGCTCGCGGGTCAACCTGGTGCTGCGCTCGATGGAGCGCGAGGGCGTGCTCCGGCTGGAACGCCGTTCGCTGTGCGTGCTGTCGCTGCCGCGGCTGCGCGAGCTGGCGCTGCTGGACCTCGTGCGCAGGCCACGGGCGGCCGCGTAACCGGTGCGCCCTACCCGCCGCGCGCGGCCGCTTCGCGCAGCTTGTCTTTCTTGCTCTTGCGCTTGCCCTTGACGCCACCGTTCGCAGGCACCGGGGCGAACGACTCGGGTGGCGCGGCCGGCTCGAATCCGGCAATGCGCTCGCGAGCCACACGAAAGCCCTGGCGCTTTTCGATCAGCCGGAAATGCGCCTCGCTGTCCGCGCTGATGAAGCTCACCGCCAGCCCGCCGGCGCCGGCACGCGCGGTGCGGCCGATGCGGTGCAGATGATCGAGCGCCGAGCGCGGCAGGTCGTAGTTCACCACCACCGGGAGCTGCACGATGTCGATGCCGCGCGCGGCGAGGTCGGTGGCCACGAGCACCTGCAGCTGGCCGGCCTTGAACTCGGCCAGTGCCCGCGTGCGCGCGCCCTGGCTGGCGTCCGCATGGAACGCGGCGGCAGCAATGCCCGAGCGGCGCAGCTTGTCGGCCAGGTGATCGCTCGCGTAGCGGGTGGCAACGAACACGAGCACGCGCGTCCAACCGCTGGTTTGAATGAGGTGGCGCAGCAGCGGGGTGCGCTTCGCCGCATCCACCTCGACGGCATGCTGTTCCACCACCGGGCGCGCCGCGGCAGGCTCTTGCGGCACGTCGATGCGCACGGGCTCGTGCAACAGGCGGCTTGCCAGCGCCTGCAGCGCCGGCGGGAAGGTGGCGGAGAACAGCAGGTTCTGTCGACGCGCCGGCAGCAGCGCCAGCACCCGCGCCAGCTCGTCGGCAAAAACCGCCTCCAGCAGGCGATCGGCTTCGTCCAGCACGAGCAGCGCCACGCGGTCCAAGCGCACGGCGTTTTGATCGACCAGGTCGAGCAGCCGGCCGGGCGTGGCGACCATCAACTCGGCGCCGCCGCGCAGCTTCATCATCTGCGGGTTGATCGACACCCCGCCGAATACGATCGCCACCTTGACCGGTTCGGCCAGATGTCGCGCCAGCGCCCGGATCGATTCGCCCACCTGCGCCGCGAGTTCGCGGGTGGGCACCAGCACCAGCGCCTGAGTTCTTTTCGGTGCCTCGCGAGCGTCGTCATGCAGCCGCTGCAGGATGGGCAGGGCGAACGCGGCCGTCTTGCCGGAACCCGTCTGCGCCGTGGCCAGCACGTCGCTGCCCGCAAGCGCGGCCGGAACAGCCGCGGCCTGAACCGGCGTCGGCTCGGCATAGCCGCATTCATGCGCGGCGCGAACGAGCGCCGGCGTGAGACCGAGTGCGGCGAAGGTCGTCAAAGCCGCCGCACCTTCACCGACTTCCCCTTGACCCTGCCGGCGTTGAGCGCGCGCAAGGCCTTGTCGGCGATGGCGCGATCGACCGCAACGTAGGTCGAGAACTCGTTGACGTTGATCTTGCCGATCTGCGCGGCGTCGAAACCGAGGTCCTTGGTGAGTGCGCCCAGCACGTCGCCGGGCCGGATCTTCTCCTTGCGCCCGCCGAGGATCTGCAGCGTCACCATCGGCGGGCGCAGCGGTGGGGCGTCGGCGGGAACGGTGAGTTCGCTCAAGGCGTGCCACACGCTTGCGCTGCCCTGCATCTCGTCGATGCGGCCCACGCGTCCCATCTCGTCCATGCTGGCAAAGCTGAACGCCCAGCCGGCTTCGTCTGCGCGGCCGGTGCGGCCCACGCGATGCGTGTGCAGTTCGACCTCGGGGGTGATGTCGACATTGATCACCGCTTCGAGGTGGGCGATGTCGAGGCCGCGCGCGGCCACGTCGGTGGCGACCAGCACGCTGCAGCTGCGATTGGCGAACTGCACCAGCACCTGGTCGCGCTCGCGCTGGTCGAGGTCGCCGTGCAGCTCGAGCGCAACGATGCCCTCGGCCTGCAGCACGGCCACCAGGTCGCGGCATTGCTGCTTGGTATTGCAGAAGGCGAGCGTGCTCACCGGCCGGTAGTGCTTGAGCAGCAGTCCCACTGCATGCAGGCGTTCGCCTTCCTTCACCTCGTAGAAGCGCTGGCGGATCTTGCTCGCCGCGTGGCGCTCGGCGAGCGTCACCTCCTCCGGCTCGCGCATGAAGCGTGCCGCGAGCTGCGCCACGCCTTCCGGGTAAGTGGCCGAAAACAGCAGTGTCTGGCGCTGCCTGGGGCAGTGCTTGATCACGCTCGCGATGTCTTCGGCGAAGCCCATGTCGAGCATGCGATCGGCTTCGTCGAGCACGAGTGTGTTCAGCGCCTCCAGCGCGAGCGTGCCGCGCGACAGGTGGTCGAGGATGCGCCCCGGCGTGCCCACCACGATGTGCGCGCCGTGCTCGAGGCTCGCGATCTGCGGGCGCATGGTGGCGCCGCCGCACAGCGTCAGCGTCTTGATGTTGTCCTCGGCGCGCGCCAGGCGGCGAATCTCCTGCGTCACCTGCTCGGCCAGTTCGCGCGTGGGGCACAGCACGAGCGCCTGCACCGCGAAGCGGCGCGGGTTCAGGTTGGCCAGCAGCGGCAGCGCGAAGGCCACCGTCTTGCCGCTTCCTGTTTTCGCCTGCGCGATCAGGTCGCGGCCGGCCAGCGCGAGCGGCAGGCTCGCCGCCTGGATCGGCGTCATCCCGAGCAAGCCGAGGCGCTGCAGGTTGGCAAGTGCGGCGGGCGGCAGCGGCAGGCTGTCGAAAGGCGGGCCGGAGGTGGGGGCCGGGGTGGCTGCCGCGGGCGTTCCCGCAGCGTCGGGGGTGATGCTCATGCACGATTATCGGGACACGCGGCTCGCTCGACGATGCGGCGTGATCTATTGCGCAGCGCGTGACCGGCGGCACCGTCACCGTGTTGACTCGACGCAAGCGACGCCTGCCACGCCATCGGCACGATGCGTGCACGCAGGCCGACCGGCCGCGCAGCGGCACGGTCAGGCCCACGCCACAACGAGGGACCTCCATGAACAACCTGAAGATTTCGACGCGCCTCGCCCTGCTGATCGGCGTGCTGGCGCTGCTGATGCTGTGCATGTTCGGTTGGCTGATGCAGCAGAAATACGAATCGGCCCTGCGCGACCGGCAGCAGCTGGTACGCCACCAGGTCGAATCGGCCGGCGGCGTTTTGCAGTGGGCCCATGGTCTGGAGGCCTCGGGCAAGGCGAGCCGCGCCGAAGCCCAGGCACTCGCCAAGGCAGCGATCGCCCGCATGCGCTACGGCGCCGACGAGTACTTCTTCATCAACGACATGGACGTGCGGATGGTGATGCACCCCATGAAGCCGGAGATGGACGGCACCGACCTGCGCGGCTTCAAGGATCCGAACGGCAAGGCCTTGTTCGTCGCCTTCGTCGACAAGGTGCGCGCGCAGAAGGCGGGCTACGTCGACTACCTGTGGCCCAAGCCGGGCCGGGACAAGCCGGTGGAGAAGCTCACCTACGTTGCGGGCTTTGCTCCCTGGGGCTGGGTCGTCGGCTCGGGCCTGTACTTCGACGACCTGCGCGCGCAGTTCTGGTCCGACGTGCAGCGCATCGGCGCGGTGCTGGTGCTCGTTCTCGGCGCCGCCGCGGCGGTCAGCGTGCTGGTCTCGCGCACGATCGTGCGGCGCCTCGCGCTGGCGATGGCAGCGGCCGACGCCGTGGCCGAAGGCGACCTGTCTCATCACATCCCGGCCGACGGCGGCGACGAAGTGGCCCGGCTGATGCGCAGCCTCGTGGCGATGCGCGACAAGCTCGCTCGCGTGGTCGACGAGGTGCGCGGCAATGCGCAGAGCGTGGTGGTCGCGAGCGCGCAGATCGCGATGGGCAACAACGACCTGTCCAGCCGCACCGAGGCCCAGGCCAGCGCACTCGAGGAAACCGCGGCCTCGATGGAGCAGCTTGGCACGGCCGTCAGGCAGAACGCCGACAACGCGCGCCTGGCCAACCAGCTTGCGCAGGGCGCATCGAGCGTCGCCGCCGAAGGCGGTGCCGCCGTCGGTGAGGTGGTCGACACGATGAAGGGCATCAACCAGAGTTCGGCCAGGATCGCCGACATCATCGGCGTGATCAACAACATCGCCTTCCAGACCAACATCCTGGCGCTCAACGCCGCCGTCGAGGCGGCACGCGCCGGCGAACAGGGGCGCGGCTTCGCGGTGGTCGCGTCCGAGGTGCGAAGCCTCGCGCAGCGCAGCGCACAAGCCTCCAAGGAGATCGAGCAGCTGATCACCGCGAGCGTCGAGCGGGTGGAGCAAGGCACGCGGCAGGTCGATCGCGCCGGCGAGACGATGCGCAACATCGTGGCCGCGATCGGCCGGGTGACCGACGTCATCGGCGAGATCAGCAGCGCGAGCAGCGAGCAGAGCGCCGGCGTCGCGCAGGTCGGCGAGGCGGTGGTGCAGATGGATCAGGCGACGCAGCAGAACGCGGCGCTGGTCGAACAAAGCGCCGCAGCGGCCGAGAGCCTGAGGCAGCAGGCGCAGCGGCTGGTGACCACCGTGTCGGTGTTCAAGCTCGCGGCGGCATGACGATCGAGTAACACGGCTACGATCGCGGGTCCAAGTTCTTCCGGAGCACCGGACCGATGAAACTTTCGACCCTGCATCGCGCGGCCGCCGCGCTCGCGGTGATTGCCGCCGCCACCGCCTCCTGGGCCGCCCAGGAGACGCTGCCCCAGGCCTCGGCGCAGAACGTGCCCGAGACCTTCTTCGGCACCACCGTCGACGATCCCTATCGCCACTTCGAGGACCCGAAGGCGCCCGACGTGGCCGCCTGGATGAAGGCGCACAGCGACCATGCCCAGGCGACGCTGCGCCGAATCAACGGCCGCGATGCGCTGCGCGCCAAGATCGAACGGCTCGATTCGAGCGCGCCGGCGCGGGTGACCGGCGTCGAGCGCCGGCGCGGCGAGCTGTACTTCTACGAGCGCCGTGGCGCCAAGGACGACCAGTTCAAGCTCTACATGCGCCAGGGCCTTGCCGGCAAGGAGAAGCTGCTGTTCGACCCCGAGACGCTGAAGCGATCCACCGGCAAGCCGCACGCGATCAACTACTTCGCGCCCTCGCCCGACGGCAAGCTGGTCGCGGTCGGCGTGTCGGCGGCCGGCTCCGAAGACGCGTCGCTGCGCATCCTCGACGCCCGCAGCGGCCGCCAGATCGGCAGCGAGATCACGCGCGCCCAGTTCGGCGGCCCGAGCTGGGCTCCCGACGGCAGCGAACTCTTCTTCAACCGGCTGCAGGAACTCAAGCCCGGCATGCCGTCGACCGACAAGTACCAGCGCAGCAGCGTCGTGGCATTGAAGCCCGGCGAGGCCGAGAAGGACCTGCGCACGCTGATGCGCGCCGGCGACGACCTCGACATCCCCGCCACCGAGTTTCCGGCCTTCGACGTGCAGCCGGACGGGCGTGTGATCGCCTATGTGATCGACGGCGTGTCGCCCGACTTCCGCGCGCTGCACACCACGCTCGCCGAGCTGCGCAGCGGCAAGGCCGAGTGGAAACCGCTGGTCGAGCGCGAGGACCGCGTGACCGCGCTCGCAGTCAAGGGCGACCGTGTCTACGCGCTGAGCTTCCGCGACGCGCCGCGCTACAAGCTGCTGGGCGGCAAGCTCGATGGCTTCTCGGCCGCCAAGGCGCAGGTGCTGCTGCCCGAGAGCCAGAGGGTGCTCACCAACATCGCCGCAGCCGCCGACGGGCTCTACATCGAGCTGCGCGACGGCAACGTCAAGCGCCTGCTCAAGGCGGCCTACGCGGATGCCGAGTCGCCGCGTGAAGTGGCGCTGCCGGTGGCGGGCAACTTCAAGTTCGTCGGCGCGCGCTCCGAGCTGCCGGGCGTAATGCTCGACCTGCAGGGCTGGAACCGGGCGCGCCAGATCTATGCGGTGGCCCCCAACGGCAAGGTCAGGAACACCGGGCTGCAGCCGAGCGGCCCGTATGACGCGCCAAGCGGCATCGTGACGACCGAGGTGATGGTCAAGAGCCACGACGGCACGATGGTGCCGATGTCGATCATCCACAAGGAAGGCGTCAAGCTCGACGGCAACAACCCGACGCTGCTGTACGGCTACGCCTCCTACGGCATCACCGAGGAGCCCTGGTTCAGCTACAGCCGGCTCGCCTGGATGGACGCCGGCGGCGTGTTCGCGGTGGCCAATCCGCGCGGCAGCGGCGTGTTCGGGCGCAAGTGGCACGAGGCCGGCCGCCAAGCCACCAAGCCCAACACCTGGAAGGACTTCATCGCCTGCGCCGAGTACCTCGTCGCGCAGAAGTGGACGCAGCCCTCGCGCCTGTCGATCTGGGGCGGCAGCGCCGGCGGCATCCTGGTCGGCCGCGCGATGACCGAGCGGCCGGACCTGTTCGCCGCCGTCGTGCCCTCGGTCGGCGCGCTCGACATGATCCGCATGGAGACCACGCCCAACGGCGTGCCCAACATCCCCGAGTTCGGCACCCGCACCACCGAAGAGGGCTTCCGTTCGCTGCTCGCGATGAGCACCTACCACCAGATCAAGGACGGCACCAAGTACCCCGCGGTGCTGCTGCCGCACGGCGTGAACGACCCGCGGGTCGAGGTCTGGCACACGACCAAGGCCGGTGCGCGCCTGCTGGCTGCAAGCACCTCGGGCAAGCCGGTGCTGCTGCGCCTGAACTACGACGCCGGCCACGGCGTGGGAAACACCAAGTCGCAGATCTTCGACGAGGTGGCCGACGTCTTTGCCTTCGCGCTGTGGCAGATGGGCGTGCCGGGCTACGAGCTGAAGCAGCCTTGAGTGTGGCGGCGCGGCGCTCGCGCGCCGCGGCCGGCCCAACGTTCAGGCCGCCGTCTGGATCATCCTGCGCTCGGCGTCGAGCAGGCGGGTGGCCGAGGCGGCTGGCGACGGGCGCGAATGGAGAAAGCCCTGCACGATGTCGCAGCCCCAGCGCTTGAGCGTGTTCTCCTGCGACACCGTTTCCACGCCTTCGGCGGTCACCGACAGCCCCAGGCTGTGTGCCAGCTCGATGACCGTGCGCACGATGGTGTCGTCCTGCTCGCTGAGATTGATCTGGCTGATGAACGACCGATCGATCTTCAGCCGGTTGAGCGGGAAGCGCCGCAGGTAGGACAGGCTCGCATAGCCGGTGCCGAAGTCGTCGATCGCCAGCTGCAGGCCGAGCGCGCGCAGCGCGTGCAGCTGCGCGATGCTCGCCTCGGCGTCGTCCATCACGCTGCCCTCGGTGATCTCGAGTTCGATCTGCGCCGGGTCGACGCCGGTGCGGCGCAGCGTGTCTTGCACCATCGCCATGAAGCCCGGGTGATTGAACTGGCGCGGCGAGATGTTGACGGCCACCTTGGGCCGGCCCGCCCCGGCGTCGGCCCAGGCTTTGACCTGCAGGCAGGCTTGCTCGAGCACCCAGGCGCCGATGCGCACGATCAGCCCCGACTCCTCTGCCAGCGGAATGAACTGCGCCGGCGACACCATGCGGCCCTCGTCGTGCCAGCGCAGCAGCGCCTCGAAGCCGCACAAGCTGCCGTCGCTCAGGTCGCGCTGCCCTTGATAGAAGACCTCGAAATCGCCCTGCTCCAGCCCCTTGAGCATGCGCGATTCCAGGTGCAGCTTGTCGCGCTGGCTTTCGCCGATGCGCGCGTCGTAGATCACGCAACTGTTGCCGGGCTCGGCGTGCGCCTGCAGCTTGGCGAGTTCGGCCAGGCGCGCCACCTCCTGCGCGGTGCTCGCGTCCTTCGGATACTCGGAGGCACCGGCGCCGATCGACACGATCAGGTCCTGATTGCCGATCTCGAATGCCGGCTCCATCGCCGCCGCCAGCGCCTCGAGCGTGCGGCGCAGGCGTTCGGCGTCGTTGCCGAAGCGGAACAGCGCACCGAAAGTCACGCCGTCGATGCGATACAAGCGCCCGCCGCAGCGCCGCGCCGTCTCGTCGAGGCGGGCCGCGATTTCGCGCAGCAGCGCGTCGCCGAGTTCCCGGCCGACGCTGCCCACGATGAGACCGAACTTCTTGATGGAGATCGTCACGCCGCAGTACGGCTCGTCGGCCCCCAGCGCGGCGGTGTCGGCCTCCATCGCGCGGCGGTTGAGCAAGCCCGTGACGCGGTCGTGCGTGCTCGCGAACGCCAGCTCTTCGTTGTTCTGCGCCAAGCGCCGGTTCGATTCGCGGGCGCGCAGGTACAGGCGCCAGGCCACGACGCCGCCGATGCCCATCGCCGCGGCGAGCAGCAGCGTCAACGTGCGCTCGTTGGTACGCCGCGCGAGCTCCACGGTCTGCAGCGCGTTCATGTGCGCCAGCTGATCCAATTCGCGCTGGCGCTGCTGGAAACTCGATTCGCGCTGCAGCGCGACCACGGTGCTGTGTCGGTCGCGGCGCGCAAGTTCGTTTTCGAGCAACAACGCTTCGCGCAGGCGCCGCAGCGCCTCGTGCGGCTCGCCGTGCCGCTCCAGCGCCGCGGCATAGCGGTTCAGCTGGACCAGCAATTCGGGACTTCGAGCATGGCGCTCGAGCCGCGCGAGACCTTCGCTCGCCTGCTGCATGCCGGCCCGAACGCGGCCGGCACCGAGGTCGGCCAGGCCGAGATTGATCTCCGCCCGGGCGACGAGTCCCTCGTCGCCGCGCTCCTCGGCCACCGTCCGGGCGCGCAGCGCCAAGCTGCGCGCCGCGGCGTGATCGCGGGTGTTCAGATGCAGGCCCGACAGGGCCAGCAAGGCGTCCAGCTCGCTGGTCAGCCAGGTGCTTCCGCCCGCCTGCGAGTTGACGGCCAGGGCCGCGGCCGGCGTCTCTGGTGCCAGCTGCCGCATCGCTTCGGCCGCGGCCCGACGTGAGCGCGTCGCGCGCGCCGGATCCCCCGCCGCCTCCGACGCCAGCGACTCCATCACCCAGCCCGACACCACCAGCGAGCGGTCACCGGCACGCACGCCCAGCGCGCGGACCAGCACCGTTTCGTTGAGCGCCGCGGCGTATTGCCCCTTGACCAGGCGCAGCGGCGTCATGGCGAGAAAGGCCTGCGCTTCACGCCGCGGATTGCCGCTGGCGCGCGCGGCGGCGACCGAGGCCTCCATCATGCGAATGCCTTCGTCGAGCTGCCCGTTGGAAGTGGCGAGGTCGCCGGCGGTCATGTAGACCCAGTAGTGCAGGTCCGGGCTCGTGTCCTGAGCCGCAAGCGGGATGGCGCTCGCGATCCACCCGTACGCCGCACGCACCTGCCCGGAGAACTGCAGCGTGCACGCCTTCAGCGCGTAGGCCGAGGCGAGCGCCGCCGCACTGCCGGTGCGCTGGCCCAGCTCGAACAGCTCGTCAACGGCGGCCTCGGCCACCGCGGGTTTGTCGATCGCCGCATGGGCGTAGCCCCAGGCCGCGAGGAAGATCCGCAGGTCGTCACCGCCATTCGCGCGCGCCCGAGCCTCCAGCGGCTGCAGCCGGGCGATCACCCGAGGCGGCTCGGCACCGTGCCGGGCCTCGATACCGAAGACGGCCTCGCCGATGGGTCCGGCATGCGCCGTGGCGGTGGCCAACACGAATGTCGTGGCCAGCGCGGCGATCCACCGCACTGCCCGGCGAAGGCGTGCCGGTCCGCCGGCCGTCGGTCGGACCGGCTCGGGGATCGGGACGAGAGAGACGACAACCACTCAGGTTTATCGGCTCGCCAGCGCCGCGGCTTGATGGCCGAGGCGGGTGCGAAGTGTGCGCCGGGTCACATGCCATGCTGGCCGTGTAGCGGTCGCTCGTGGCAAAAGGCGTTGGCGCCAGTCCCGGCGATGAGCGCGCCGGGAGGCCCAACGGTGTCAGCCAAGGGCCATCAAGAGCACGCCCATGACGGCCAGTGCCGCTGCGCAGCTCCGGCGCGCCGTCGGGCTGCTCAGCAGGCGCGGGTGCATGGCGACGCCGCGGCACACGCCGGCAGCGACGGCGCCGGTCGTGGCCAGCATCGCAGCCGTGTGGACGCCGACCGCTGCCAAAGCGAGCAGCAGCGAGCCCGACAGGGCGATCCCGCCGGCCGGGCTGTCGGCCATGCACAGCGCGAGTGCCGGGATCAGCATCAGGCCGGCGCCGTGCGCCGTGGCCATCAGAAAGGACCACAGCGCAATGCCGGCGTGGCCGGCCTTCGCGCTGATCGGCTGGCCATGCACCGCGCCCCGCGGCAAGCGCAACGCCGCTGCAGCGAGGAGCAGCGCACCGGCCAGGTCCTGGGCCCAGGCGCGATCGATCGACAGGCCCTGTGCAAACGCGCATGCCACGGCCGCGACCGATGCGGCGTGCCCGATGGCAATCGGCAGCATGGCGTGCCGCACCTGTGCCACTTTGCCCGTGCGCACGCCCCACGCGGCGGCGAACATCCAGCCGGTCGCCGGGCTCAGCCCGTGCAAGGCGCCGAGGCCGGCGACGGCGATCCACGGCCACAGGTCTGCCATGGTGCGTGCATCCGTGCGGAACAGCCCGGGTTCAGGCGTGAGCTTCGCAGCACGAACCGACTGCCGGCGCCGTCTTCGCGCGCGGTGCCGGCTCGTAGCGGTCGTGGTGGCGCACCCACTCCATCGTATGGCTCAAACCGTCCTCGTCGCGGCCCTTGGGCGTGAGGTCCAGCAAGCTGTACGCGCCCATCATCAGTTCCACGCCGCGCCCGAAGGTCGAGTAGGTGTGGAAGACGTCGCCCGCAGCGTCCTTGGTGAACACGCTGATGCCGGGCGCCTCCTCCGCCCCGAAGGGCCGCATGCCGTAGTTGTAGTAGACGTCTCCCTGGGCGACTTCTTCCGGCGTGAAGGACACGTCGAAGTCGCGGTTGAAGTCGCTGCCGTGCGAGGACACCCACTTGAACCGCCAGCCCATGCGCTCGCGAAAGCGCTCGATGTCGGACAGCGGCGCGCGCGACACGACCAGCAGCGTGAGGTCGCGCTGCGTCAGGTGCACGTTCGCGCCGTCGATGTGGTCGGCCATGAAGGAGCAGCTCTTGCAGCCTTGCTCCCATCCGGGCGCAAACATGAAGTGCTGCACCATCAGCTGTCTGCGGCCTTCGAACAGCTCGGCGAGCGTTCGGCGGCCCTCGGGCGCGTCGAAGACGTAGTCCTTCTCGATGCGCACCCACGGCAGCGCGCGGCGCTCGCGCGCGATCTGGTCGCGCAGGCGCGTCAGTTCCTTCTCCCGCACCAGCAGCGTCTTGCGCTGGGCAATCCATCGGTCCCTGGACACGACGGGATGGGTCATGGTGCCTGCTTGGGCAGTGGCGGTGTTCATGGTGGTTCTCCTTGGCTCGAAGGCCGTTCGTGGTGGGTCGATTCGCCGGCCCCACCTCCGCGGTGGGCGGCAAAGGAAATCGGCGTTCCGCAGTCGGCGCGGTCGCTGAAGCGCGGTGGGGATGGTTCAGGCGCGCTTCGCTTTGGGCCGCCGCACGGCGCGGACTTTTCCGCTCGTTCCGCCGCCGCAATAGAAGAGGTCCGCCCCGTCGGACTCCAATCCGCTGACGCCGGTGCCGCGCGGCATCTCGAGCAGATCGAGCACGGCGCCGGTGTCGGGGTCGATGCGGCGGATGTCGCTCTCGTCGCCGTCCCAGGTGCCGTGCCACAACTCGCCGTCCACCCAGGTCACGCCGGTGACGAAGCGATTGGTCTCGATGGTGCGCAGGATGGCGCCGGTCGCGGGATCGATCTGGACGATCTTGCGATCGCGGTACTGCCCCACCCACAGGCTGCCTTCGGCCCAAGCGAGGCCGGAGTCGCTGCCGTGGCCGGGCGCCGGAATCGACGCCAGGACGTCGCCGGTGGCGGGATCGATCCTGTCGATGCGCGCTTCGGCGATCTGATAGAGGTATGTGCCGTCGAAGGCGGTGCCCGCGTCGCCGGCGCGGGCCAGCGTGCGCGCCAGTTCGCCGCTGTCGGGATCGAAGGCAAGCAGCGTCGATCCGGTGGCCGCCCAGACGCGCTCGCCGTCGTGGGTGACGCCATTGATGCGGGCGGCGCCGTCGAAGGGCCCGTATTCGCGCACGATCTCAGCCGCGCGGGCCGGTGCTTGCGGTGTCGTCTCGTCTGTCTTTTTTCGTGATGTGGTCATGTGATCTGGCTCCGTTCGGCGCCGCGGTGCGCCGTGAGAGCCAATCTACGTGACTGCGAGCGCGGCGGGGAGTAACAAGATCGTCGTGAATCCGGCCAGCGGCGGTGACAGCCAGCGCCGCGCACGCGCGCGCCCGATCGCGCGCACGCGCTCCGCGGCCTCCAGCTCGACCAGCGCGCGCTGGACGGTGCGCTGGCTGGCGCCGAGGGCCAGCGCGAGCGCCGAGGTGGACCAGGCCGCGCCGTCCGCCAGCAGCGCCAGCAGCGAGGCCTGGTCGCCATCGATGGGCGGCACCAGCACGACAACCGGACGCTCGTCCAGTGCAGTCATCGCGAAGCCGCGGGTGCTGGCGTCGATGCGTGCCAGCGGCGCGGCAAGCGCGCGCAAGCGCCCGATCTCGACACGCAGGCGTGCGCGGTGGGTTTCATCGGGATGGCGGGTACGGAACGCGCGGGCGATCAAGGTGTTCCGGTCGACGTCGGCGGGCCACGCCTGCGCGAGGGCGCGCGCCAACTCGAACAGGATCGGCCGGCGCGCCAGCGGCAGCCAGCAGGTGCCGGCACGCAAGCCGCGGCGACAGGCGTCGACCACCAGCGCGCCAGAGCCGAGCAGCGCTTCGACCTCATCGAGGCGCAAGGGCTGCTCGTGGCCGGCATGGAGGCGCCGCGCGGCGGGACGATCCAGCGCGCTGCGCGCCTCGGCCACCTCGGCCAGCAGCGCAGGCACACGCGCGCGTTCGGCCGCCTCGTGAGCGCGGAGCAGCGCGGTTTGCGCCGGTGTGGTGCGCAGCGAGCGCAGCGCCACTTCGGCCGCAGCGAGCTCGGCCACCGCCAGCAGCGATGGCGGAATGCCGCGTGTGTCGAGGTCGTCCAGCGCGGCGGCGGCGGCGTCGAGGCGGCCGAGCAGAAGCAGCCGGCGCACTGCAATCAGGCGCGCGTGCAACGCGTTGGCGCGATCGGCACGTGCTTCCAGCGAGGCCGACGCTGCGGCGAGGATGCGCGGCGAGCCGCCGAGGTCGCGCATGGCGAGTGCCACTTCGGCCTCGGCGACGACACAGCGGGCGCGGGCGAGTTCATCGCGGGTTCCGAAGCCGCGGGCGGCGCGCCGCAGGAGCACGCGCGCACGCGGGTGCTCGCCGAGCTGAGCCATCGCGATGCCGCGCAGGGCGAGCGCCGGCGGGTCGTCGCGCAGGCTGACTCGCTTGAGGGCTGCCAGCGCGTCGCCGGCAGCCAGCGCACGCGCGGCGGCGGCGATCGGTGAATCCATGCGCGGAGATTACTGCGCGGCGAGAGACTTCTGCCGAGGGCGGGGCCGCGAAGTCGGGCGTCGCCAGGTGGCCGGCGATGCGGTGCGCGCGACGCAGCCTTGCCGGCGCCCCACAGGCTCAGAACAGCTGTGACTTGTCGGCCGCGCCGAACACGGTCTTGCTCAGTTCGTGCAACTGCAGGTTGAGGTCGTTCGACGGCGGCGCGGTGGCCTTGGCGGTCCAGAGCAGACGGCCGCTGCGCGCGTCGGTGACGCGGCTGTTGAGCGCATAGCCGAAGCTCGTGTGGCCGCCACCCACCGGCACTGACACGCCGAGGCCCCCGCGCACGCTGCCGCCGCCGATGCCGAAGGCGCCCAGCCCGACCGAGACGCCGGAGCCGCTGCTCGCCGCCGCCGGCGCGACGTAATGCGTCCAGACCGCGCGCGCGCCTTCACTGCGCGCCGCGTTGAGGTATTGATCGTCGCCGAGCGGCCGGCCCGGCGCGGGGTTGGTGGTGTCGGGCGCGATCACCGGCGTGGCGCCACGCGCCACCACCTCGGCTGCGAGCTGATCCTGGCAGATGCGCTTGATGACCAGGTCATGGGCCTCGCAAGCCACCATGATCCGGGCGCCGCGCAGCTGGTTCGCGGAAAGCTGAGGATCGGACCACTGCGCGTCGAGGCGGGTGGAAGCGCATCCCGCGAGCAACACGGCGGCTGCAGCGAAGGCCGCAGGGACGGCGCGGTGGGCCGCAGGCGCTTGATGCAGCGAAGTCATGGTGGGTCTCCTTTTCGCAGCTCGGCTTCAAGCATAGAGCGGCACTCCGACAGACGGCCGCCGGCGTCGCCAAAAACGGACAACTCCTACATCGGCGGCGCCGGTCGGCCGACAGGCGGTCTCGGCGGCCCGTGTTGCGCAGTGCATGTGAACGCTCCGGTACGATGCCGGGCGCGTCGCGCGCGCCCACAACATCCACACAGCACCCCGGAGGAAAACCGATGTCGACGATCAATCCGTACTCGCCGCCCCGTGCCCATGTGGCCGACATCGACGATGTCTCCTCCGCAGTGCAGGAGATCCGGATCTGGTCAGCGCGCGGGCGCATCGGCCGTCTGCGCTTCCTTGCCTACGGATTCGCCGGCTACCTGCTGATCGCGATGGCCGGCGGCGCGCTGGGGGCCATCGGCGGCCTCGTCGATCCGGTCGTCGCCGGTGCCGGGGTCGTGCTGGCGGTCGTTGCCTATTTGGTTTTCGGCTGCCTGATCGCGATCCAACGCGCACACGACATGGGATGGTCCGGCTGGACCATCCTGCTGCTGTTGATCCCGCTGGTCGCGCTCGTGTGGATCTTCAACGGCGGCACCCGGGGCGCCAACCGCTTCGGCGCACCGCCGCCACCGAACACCTGGGGGGTTCGCGTGCTCGCGCTGATGCTGCCGGCCGTGTTCGTGATCGGCATCATCGCCGCCGTCGCCATCCCCGCCTACCAGGACTACACGGTTCGCGCCCAGGCAGCTCGCATCGCGAAATAGCGTGCGTGCAAGTGCGCAAGGGTTTCCGAACCTGGGGAACTCGACGCGCCGGCCGAGCGCGTGACAAACGACGCATCGGCGGCCAACCCTGACTCAAGGCGCGCTGCGGGCGGCCGACACACCGAGACACCAGCACATCTCGGAGATTCCCCATGCCCCAAGACGGCGGCGCCACCGATGCTCAGCGCCTGCGCGAACAGCTGATGGCGCCCGATCCGATGCAGCGCGCCATGGCGCTTCACGCGCTGGAGATCGAAGTCGAGCGCTGCGCCTGCAGTGGGCGCGCCACGCTGAGCCAGGAGGCGTCGAAGTTCGCCGCGCGTGGAATCCCCTACTACGCGCTGCACGACCCGCACTTCCAGAGCTGGGTCGGCAAGGCGGTGGCCTACTGGGAGCATCTGCGCGCCGCCATGGCGCGGCCGATGGTCAAGCAGGTGCGCAGCCGGGCCTGAGTTCGCGCAGCGGCGCGCGGTCGGTGCGCCGCGGGTCGGCATTCAGCCGCACCCACGCCCAGACGTCGGTGCCAGGGCCTTCGAGCAGGTACACCACCGTGGCACACCATTCGCGGCCGGCCGCGTCGCGGAAGGTCACGTGGCTGCCGGGGATGATGGGTGTGATGGGCGAGATCGGCGCGGAAGGCGAGGCTTGCTCGCCAGCGGCCTTGGGTGCCTCGGGTGGCTCCATGGCGCAAGCACCACCGGCCGTCAGGGCAGTGACGAGACAAGCGGTGCCAACCCGATTGGATTGGCACCGCCGCCCGGATGACAGCGTCATTTTTTTGGTTCCCTATTCCCTGAGCATGGGCTCCGATCTGGCGGGGCTCCAACTTGTACCGCGGCGATCTGTCATCACCCGCCGCGTGAATGCATTGGAGCAGCGCAGCGCCGTCCTCGTAACTGCAAGCCTTTACAGGTTGAGTACGCGGCCGATCTGTGCGCGTGACAGGCGGCACGCCGGACCGCCCGCCGCGCGGCGGCTCAATCGCCTTGCGAAGCCAGCACGCGCGCGCGCATGCGCAACAGGTCCAGCAGATCCCCGCGCATCGCCGCCCACAGCCGCTGGGCGCTGCCGGGGAGACGGAACAGGCTTTGGCGGCCATAGAACACCTGCGCCTTTTCCATCAGTTCCACCAGCTTGCCCGAGGCGAACGCATCGCGGCCACCCAGCTCGGCCGCGGCCGAGCGCAACGCCTGCATCGCCACCGCATCGGGCTCGGCCGTGCGGTGGGCATCGAGCACGGCTTCTATCGTGTCGGCGACTCGGGTGATGCGCTCGGAGGTCTTCATGGCGATGCGGCAGCTGAGGTGGCACATTGTCTCGTGCGACGGCGCGGACGCAGGCGATCGCCGCAAAAGCCGCTCAAGTTGGCGCCGTCGGCGCCGATAGCCCAGACGACACGCCATGAGTTCCATCCCTGCCATCGCCCAGTCGGGTCTCGGCGCCGCCATGCTGCGCCTGGGGGCCGCCGCCCACAACGTCGCGAACCTGCAGACGCCGGAGTACCGGCGCCAGGTCGTGTTGCAGGAGCCCATGGCGCAGGGCGGCGTGGCCGCGTCGATCGGCCGGGCGGCGCAACCGGGCGCCGATCTCGCAAGCGACGTCGTCCAACAGATGGTGGCGAGCTATTCGTTCAAGGCGAACCTGCGCGTCATCCAGACGCACGACGAGATGATGGGCACGCTGCTGGACGTGCACGCCTGAGAACTGTCCCGTCGACGGTCAGGTTCTACGCGGCGCGCTCGGTCATCCACTCCGCCCGCGACGCGTTGAGCGAGGCCAGCAAGGCTTCGGCGGCGGCCACCTCGTCGGGGGTCATCTCGCGCCAGTCGCCTTCGCGCTCGCGCACCTGGGCGACGTGCACCTCGGGCGCGTAGTCGATCTCCTCCAACTGCTCGGCGTTGACCGCGCCTTGCAGTCGCGGCGGCTCGACGAGGATGCGCGTGTCGTTGCCGTTTCTCGCGGCACCTTGACGGCCGTCCCAGTACAGGCGCATTTGATAGAGAGCGATGCTCATGGCGTTCTTTGTGTCCTGACTCCTGATCGGCAAGCCACGTGCCCACGCTGCTTGACTCCACCACCGCAGGCTATGCGCCTCGGTGCCCCGGCGCCACCCTCCACTTGGGGGAGCATGGCGCCACCGTCCCCTGCATCCTAGGGATCAACCCGGGAAGAACAACGCGGTTACGGCGCTATATCAACGCGCTCAAGCTCTGCGGGACGACAGGATTTCGCGATTGTCGCGATTGGCCTTGCAGAATGATTTGCTGAATACTCGACGACCGCGCGCAACCCGAACGAGGAGAACACCATGGCCATGAACAAGATCCTGATCGCGCAGGGCGGCGGCCCGACGGCGGTGATCAACCAGTCGCTGGTCGGCGCCGTGCTCGAGGCACGGCGCTTTCGCCAGATTGACTGGGTTTACGGCGCGCGCCACGGGGTGCGCGGCATCGTCAACGAAGACCTCGTGGACCTGACGCAGGAGACCAGCGCCAATCTCGAACGCGTGGCCGCCACCCCGGCATCCGCCCTGGGCTCGACCCGGGACAAGCCCGACATCGCCTACTGCCAGGAGATCTTCAAGGTGCTGCGTGCCCACGAGATCGGCCAGTTCTTCTACATCGGCGGCAACGATTCGTCCGACACGGTGCGCATCGTCAGCGAGGAGGCGCGCAAGGCGGGCTACCCGCTGCGCTGCATGCACATTCCGAAGACGATCGACAACGACCTCGTCGGCAACGACCACACGCCGGGCTTCCCCTCGGCGGCGCGCTTCGTGGTGCAGGCCTTTGCGGGTGCCAACCTCGACAATGCGGCGCTGCCGGGCGTCTACGTCGGCGTGGTGATGGGCCGGCATGCGGGCTTCCTGACCGCGGCGTCGGCCCTCGCGCGGCAGTTCGCCGACGATGGCCCGCACCTCATCTACGTCCCCGAGCGCGATTTCGTCATTGAGCGCTTCCTCGCCGACGTGAAGGCCACCTACGACCGCCTCGGCCGCTGCATCATTGCCGTTTCCGAAGGCATCCACGATGCATCCGGCGCCCCGATCGCGACTCAGCTCGCCAAGACGGTGGAGCGCGACGCCCACGGCAACGTGCAGCTGTCGGGCACCGGCGCACTGGCTGACTTGCTGTGCGACCAGATCAAGGACCAGCTGAAGATCAAGCGCGTGCGCGGCGACACCTTCGGCTACCTGCAACGCTCATTCCTCGGCTGCGTGTCCGACGTGGACCAGCGCGAAGCACGCGAAGCCGGCGAGCGCGCCGTGCAGTTCGCGATGTGGGGCGGCCGCGACGGCTCGGTAGCGATCAAGCGCACCGGCCGCTACGCGGTCGACTACGAACTCGTGGCGCTCGACAGCGTCGCTGGCAAGACGCGCGTGATGGAAGACGAGCTCATCGCCGGCAGCGGCACCGACGTGACGGACGCCTTCCGCGCCTACCTGCAACCGCTGCTCGGCAGCGGCATGCCCGAGACGCACCGGCTTCGCGCGCCGGCGGTCGAGAAGGTGTTGAAGAAGTAGCTGGCTGCGACTCAGCGCGCCGCCACCAGGCGGTTGCGCTCGGAAAGCGTCGCGATCAGCCCGTCGAGCCCGCGCGCGTTGATCTCGGCAGAGAATTGCCCGCGGTAGGCCTCGACCAGCCACACGCCCATGACGTTGAGATCGACGATCTTCCAGCCCGCGGCCGTCTTCTCCAGCCGGTAGTCGATCGCGACCGGCTCGCCCTGACCCTTGACCAGCGTGCGCACGGTCGCCTCGGCGTCGTCGGCGCCTGCACGCAGCGGCTTGACGGTGATCGTGCGGTCTTTCAGCTGGGTGAGCGCGCCAGCGTAGGTGCGCACCAGCATCAGCTTGAATTCCTCCTGCAGCCGCGCCTGCTGCTCCGGTGTGGCTTGGCGCCAGTGGCGCCCGACCACCGAGGCCGTCATGCGCGAGAAGTTCACGCTCGGCATGATCTGGCGGTCCACCAGCGCGTTGAGCGAGCGGGCATCGGACGCTTCACCGGGCGCGCGCGCCGCCTCCATCACTTCGTTGGCGAGCCGCTTGATCATCGCGTCGGCCGCTTCCTCGGTGGCGGCGGCCGGGCCAGCCATCAGGGCGAGCATCAAGGCGCCGAGGGTGGCGCGAATCCAAGGGGCGGGTTGCAGCATGGGGTCTCCGGAACAAGCGGGATGCCCCGTTTATCGGTGGGCGAACGTGGACCTTCGAGGCACGAATTAACGTTTTGTTGCATTTCGCCCCGACCCCCGGCCGCCGGCGTGAAATCCTCCGGCTCGACGTTGCGGCGACGCCTACGCGTACAGCGAAGGCTCGCCGACGGGCCGCGTCTTGAACCGCTTGTGCACCCAGAGATACTGGGCCGGGTTGCGGCGGATCTCGCTTTCGATCCACCGGTTCATCGCCGCGGTGTCGGCGAGCGCATCGTCGCTCGGGAAATGCGTCCACGGCTCGAGGAAGCGCACGCGGTATCCCTGTCCGCCCGGCAGCATTTCGGCGACCACCGGCTGCACCACCATGTCCAGCGCGCGCGCCATTCGCGACGGCGCGAGCAGTGTGGCGGCCGGCACGCCGAAGAACGGCACGAAGGCGGCATCCTTGCGGCCGAAGTCCATGTCGGGCAGGTTGAAGAAGGCCCAGCCCTTGCGGATCGCGCGGATCAGCGGCTTGGCCGAATCGCTGCGCGGGAACACCTCGCCTTGCTTGAAGCGCAGCCGGCCGCGGCGGATCGCCTCGTCCATGATCTCGTCGCTTTGCTCCTGGTAGATCGACGCCACCTGCTGCTTCTGGAACAGCTGCGTCGCCGCACCCGCGACGTCCAGCGCCATGAAGTGCGGCACCAGCCACATCACCGCGCGCTCGCTGTGCTCGGCGAGCGTCACGTCGCCTTCGACGTGGATCAGCCGCTTCAGGCGCTGCGTCGGCGCCCACCACAGCAGCCCGCGCTCGACGATGCTGCGTCCGAGCCACTGGAAGTGCTCGCGCACGAGTGCGTCCCGCCGCGGCCGGGCCATCTCGGGAAAGCACAGTTCCATGTTGCGCCGC
>CAJPFZ010000280.1 GCA_905339355.1 Burkholderiaceae bacterium | reverse complement strand
GGGCACGTGGCCCTGCTTGAACACGTCGGCGGGACGCACGTCGACGATGCTCACGCGCGACAGGCCGAACGCCCTCAGCATCGGGTGGTTCCAGGCCTTGAGCCATGGCGTATCCCGCATGAGATACGGTGCGCCGTAGGTCCACACGGGGAGTTCGCGCTCGTCCTGCAGCCAGCCCAGCTGCGATTCCTGGAACAGCTTGACGCGTGGGTAGCCGAGCATGAACTTGAGGGCGAAGAACGGCACGGCGGCTGCCCCGCCACCGCCGCAGTAGGTGTGGATCTGCTGCTCGGGCTTCACGCCCAGGTGGTCCAGCATCCGCCGTATCTCCTGCGGCGACTTGAAGGTCTTGTCGGCGTTGTAGAAGTCGTCGCTCGGCATCAGCGTCGCGTGCGGCACATGGCCGCCCCGGTTGAAGAAGGCCGCCCCGCCGTAGTAGTAGCTGGGGTCCAGCGCCTCGAGCATGACGTTGCCGCGCGGATCGGCGGTGGCCGCCAGGAACTCGGGCAGCTTCACCCTCACGTCGTGGTTCAGCGTCGCGATGCGCACGGTGCCCATGCGCTGCGGCGTCGGTTCAGCGGTCACGGCGCCGCCGACCGAGCGCCACTTGGCCATTCCGCCGTCGAGGATCAGCAGGCTCTCGGCCGGCAAGCCGTGGTGCAGCAAGTCCCAGAACAGCCGCGTCGCCATGTAGGTGCCGCCCTGGTCGACGATGACGATCTGCAGGCCCTCGCTGATGCCCCACGACCGCAGGCGCCGCTCGATCTCCGGCAGCGGCACGTCCTGCGGGCCGAAGAGGAACATGTCGGCATTGACCGCGCCGGGGATGTGCTGCTGCTTGTACTGGCGCGAGGGCGAGGCATCGAGGACGAGCACGTCGCTGCGTGCCAGGTTGCGCTGGAGCCAATCGACGCTGGCAAGCCGGCCCTCGATGCCCTCGGCGGCGATCGACGGCTGCGCCATCAGCGACAGCATCGCGGCGAGGATAAGGAACCACACCTTCAGTGTCTTGGGCATGCTGACCTCCGCTTCGTGGGTGGGCGCGCCTCGGGCGCGATTTCGCAGCGTCACGGTATCGGCGGGTGGCCGCACGAGCGAGGGGCGTGCGACGAACTGCAGCGCGGCCGGGATGAGTTGCAGTCGAAGGCGGGTGCTGCCGGCCTGCAGGCCGGACCCACCCCGGGCGGCCCAGGGCGCGCTCATCCAGGCGGCACGCCGTGCCGCGCCACGGGGGCACGGCCGTCGCTGACCGCGACGATGAAAGGAGGCCCGATGCGGCCGAAAAGGGCGCGCTACTGCACGCCGAGTATCTTCATCGCCTTGGCGAGCGTGTCGACCGACTCCTGGTGCTTGCTGGCCTTGTGAAGTTCTTCGCCCTGCGCGCGCAGCTTCTTCACCTCGGCCATCTGCTCGGCGCTGAGCTTCGGGTTCTTGGCCAGGGCCTCGTCGATCTTCTTCATGTCGGCTGGGCAATGCATGGCGAATGCCGCGCTGCAAGCCAGCAGGGCACCCGTGGCGAAGAAGGAACGAAGCTTCATGATCATCTCCAGAATCGGCAATGGCCGAAGGGCGATGGAGTCTAGTTCTCGCCGCTGCACCCACTCGGGACAAGGGTATCGGGCTGCGACAGCCCCGCGAACGCCACCGCCACCGCCGCAGCCAGCCGCGCGTTGTTCAGCACCAGCTGGATGTTGCTTGCCAGGCTGTCGCCGCCGGTGAGTGCATTCACCCGCGCCAGCAGGAACGGCGTCGCTGCCTTGCCCGCGATGCCTTGCGCCTGCGCTTCGGCCAGTGCCTGTTCGATCGCGCGATCGACCACCTCGCGGGGCAGCGCGTGCTCCACCGGAATCGGATTCGCGATGACCAGCCCGCCGCCCAGTCCGATGTCCCACTTCGCCTTCATCACGCGCGCGATCTCTCGCGGCTCATCGACGCGCGCGTCGACGCCGAACCCGCTGTCGCGGGTGAAGAACGCAGGCAGGCGGTCGGTGCGGTAGCCGATCACCGGCACGCCGTGCGTCTCCAGGTACTCGAGTGTCAGCCGCAGGTCGAGGATCGATTTCGCGCCCGCGCAGACCACGGCCACCGGCGTGCGGGCGAGTTCCTGCAGGTCGGCCGAGATGTCGAAGCTCGTTGGCGCGCCGCGATGCACGCCGCCGATGCCGCCGGTGGCGAACACGCGGATGCCGGCCAGCGCGGCGACGATCATCGTCGCGGCCACCGTGGTGGCGCCGGTGCCGCCACGCGCCACCAGCATCGGCATGTCGCGCCGGCTGACCTTGGCCGTTTGCTGCCCGTCGCGGCCCAGCCGCTCGATGTCGTCTCGCGAAAGGCCCGCTTTCAGGCGACCGTCGACGATGGCGATCGTGGCCGGCACCGCCCCGTGCTCACGCACCTCGGCCTCGACCGCGAGCGCCGTCTCGACGTTCTGCGGCCATGGCATGCCGTGCGAAATGATGGTGGATTCGAGCGCCACGACAGGCCGGCCCGCGGCCAGCTCGTCGGCGACTTCCGGCTGCAGGTCCAGCAACGGGTTCATCGCTGCGGCGGCGTCATCACGCCACAGGCGCCGCATGCTCGGCGAGGGTGTCCACCACGGTCGACGATCGATCGCCTGTGCGTGCGTCGCGGATCATGTCGGCCGCCTTCTCGGCGATGGCGATCGTCGGCGCATTGGTGTTGCCGCTGATCAGCCGCGGCATGATGGAGGCGTCGACCACGCGCAGGCCCTGCATGCCTTTCACGCGCAGCTGGGCGTCCACCACGTCCAGCGGGCCGGGGCCCATGCGGCAGGTGCCCACCGGGTGGTAGATGGTGTCGGCATGGTCGCGCACGAACTGCTCGATCTGCGCATCGCTTTGTGCCTGCGCCGACGCTTCGGACTCGCGTCCGCCGAGCTCGGCCAGCGCCGGCTGCTGCAGGATGCGCCGCATGATCTTGAAGCCGCGCACGAGCCGCTCGGCGTCGTCGCGCTCGCCGAGGAAGTTCGGGTTGATCAGCGGCGCGGCCATCGGGTCGGCGCTCGCGAGCTTGAGGTCGCCGCGGCTTGTCGGCCGCAGCAGGCACACGTGGCACGAGAAGCCATGGCCGAACACCGTCTTGCGGCCGTGGTCCACGAGCTTGGCGATCACGAAGTGCAGCTGCAGGTCGGGCCGGCTTTCTTCGGGCCGGCTCCTGATGAAGCCGCCCGCTTCGGCGAAGTTCGTCGTCAGCAGCCCACGGCGCTCGCGCTGCCATTGCCTGATGCCCTTGAGCACGTGCAGCGCGCCCGTGACCGACAGGCCGACGAGGTCGGTGAGCTTCGGCGCGTTCCACACCTGCACCACGTCGACATGGTCGTGCAGGTTCTCGCCGACGCCGGGCAGCTCGTGCACGAGCGCGATGCCGTGCTGGCGCAGCTGCTCGCCCGGGCCGATGCCCGAGAGCATGAGGATCTGCGGCGACTGCAGCGCGCCGGCGCACAGCAGCACCTCGCGGCGCGCGCCGACCCGGCGCAGTTCGCCGCCCAGGCGGAACTCGACGCCGGTGGCGCGCCGGCCTTCGGTGAGCACGCGCGTCACGTGGGCCCCGGTGATCACCTCCAGGTTGGCGCGGCCGCGGTTCGGCGCAAGGTAGGCGTCGGCGGCGCTCGCGCGTTCACCGTTCTTGTGCGTCACCTGGTACATGCCGACGCCTTCTTGCTGTTCGGCATTGAAGTCGGCGTTGCGCGGGTAGCCCGCCTGGTGGGCGGCGTCGACGAACACCGGCCCGTAGCGGTTCGGGCTGCGCAGGTCCATCACGTTGAGCGGGCCGCCGACGCCGTGGAACGCATCGGCGCCGCGTTCGTTGTGCTCGGATTTCTTGAAGTAGGGCAAGAGCTCGTCGTGGCTCCAGCCGGGGTTGCCCAGCGCGGCCCAGTCGTCGTAGTCCTCGCGCTGGCCGCGGATGTAGATCATCGCGTTGACCGAACTCGAGCCGCCCAGCACCTTGCCGCGCGGCTGGTAGCCGCGCCGCCCGTTGAGGCCGGGTTGCGGCACCGTGGCGAAGGCCCAGTTGGCCTGGCCGTTCTTGGCGATCAGCGCCAGGCCCGCGGGGCAGTGGATCAGCACGCTCTTGTCGGGCGGGCCGGCCTCGATCAGGGCCACCGACACGGCGGGGTCTTCGCTCAGGCGCGCCGCGAGCACGCAGCCGGCCGAGCCGCCGCCGATGATCAGATAGTCGAACTCCATGACGCTTCTCCTGCGCGCGGAATGATTCCGTGTCGGGGTCGAATGCTGCACCAGCTGCGAGGCAGGGGAGCGCAGGCTTAACCCTCATTGCTGCCGCGAATGCGCGACGCAGGCGTGTTCCATCAGGCCGTGCTTGACTGCATGGAGGAGCGCGGCTGCGGTGCGCTGACGGCGCCGGGTGGTCAGCGCCTCAGCGGCTCAGCGCCTGGGGGTCGGAGCCTGCGAGCTGCCCTGCGAGCTGCATGTAGTCGATGGGCTTGACCAGGTGCACATCGAACCCCGCCTCCCGCGCGCGCAGCCGGTCGGCCGCCTGCCCCCAGCCGGTGATGGCGATCAGGCGCACCGCGTCGCCACGCTGCGCGCGCAGGCGCCGCGCGATTTCGTAGCCGTCGAGGTCGGGCAGCCCGATGTCGAGCAGCACCACCTGCGGGCGGAAGGCTTCGGCCGTGCGCAGGGCTTGCTCGCCGTCATGGGCGATCCGCACCTCGTGGCCGTCGGCGCTCAGCAGCTGCGCCAGGCTCTCTGCGGCATCGCGGTTGTCGTCGACCACCAGCACGCGCTGCGGCGTCGAGCCCGGCGCCGGCCGGCTTTCGGCGCGCTCCGGAGCAGGGCGCTCGACGCTGCACAGCGGCAGCGAGACGATGAACTCGCTGCCGCGCCCGACGCCGTGGCTGCGGGCGTGGACGTCGCCGCCGTGCAGTTGCGCGAGCCGCCGCACGAGCGTCAGCCCGACGCCGAGACCGCCCGCGCTCGGCAGCGTGGGGCCGGCGCGCACGAACATGTCGAACACCGCGTCGAGCTGCTCCTGCGCCAGCCCGATGCCGCTGTCGCCGACGACCACGTGAACGAAGCCGCTGGTGCTGCTCGCTTCGATCCAGATGCTTCCGCCGTCGGGCGTGTAACTGGCGGCGTTGTTCAGCAGGTTGGAGAAGATCTGGGCCAGCCGCGTGGGGTCGCCGTTGAGGACCCACGCGGTGTCGATGCTGCCAACCCTCAGCTCGTGCCGGCGCGCGTCGATCAGCGGCTGGCTGGTTTCGATGGCGGACGCGATGACCGCCCGCAGGCTCACCAGCTCCTTGTTCAGCACGATGGTGCCGCGCGAGATTCTCGCCACGTCGAGCAGGTCGTCGATGAGCCGCACCATGTGACGGGTTTGCCGCTCCGCGATCGAGCGCGCGCGCTCCGCGGCGTCCGTTCCAGGCCCGCGCCTGATGATCTCGAGCGAGGTGCGTATCGGCGCCAGCGGATTGCGCAGCTCGTGGGCCAGCGTCGCCAGGAATTCGTCCTTGCGCCGGTCGTTCTCGCGCAGTTCGGCGTACAGCCTGGCGTTGCGCAGCGCGATCGAGGCGATGCCCGCGAGATGCTGCAGCAGCAGCCGATCATGTTCGGACCACGGCTCGCCGTCGCGCGCCGCCACGCTGAGCACGCCCTCGCCGCCGTCGCCTCCGGCCGCCAGCGGCACGCGCATCGAACCGTCGTGGGCATCGCCGTGCGCGGTGGTGTCGAGCGTCAGCCGGGCGGCAGGCGCCTCCAGCAGACGGCAGGCGACCTGTTCGACGGCCCGCGCCAGCTCGTCGAGCGATCGGGTGGCATTGAGCATCGGGCTCGCTTCGGCCAGCTGCTGCAGGCGGGCTGAACGCACCCGTTCGCGCTCCTCGCTTTCGCGCAGCGCGGCTTGGTTGCGGCGCTGCTCCTCGGCGGCTTCCTCGGCCACACGTCGCGCGCGGACCTGCACGAAGCTGATGCCGGCCAGCAGCAGGCTGGTGGCGAGCGCCACCGGCACCAGCCATGGCACGACGCCGTGCTGCGAGACCGATTCGAACTCGGGCCGGCTGCTGAAACGCAGCTGCCATGTCCGCCCCGGCACGTCGAGCGTGCGTTCGGCCGTGAAGCGCGCCGCCTTGGCATCTGCTTCTCGCGTCGACAACATCGGCTTCGGCGGCCCTTCTTCCTGCACGTCGAAGATCTCGTAGTCCACGCGGCCGATGCCGCTGCCGCTGACGCCGCCCAGCAGGTCGCGCAGGCGCAGCGGGCTGTAGACGAAACCGAGCAGCGCGGTACGCCGCGCCTCGACGGTCTGCGGCAGCCCGCGGCCCGCGTAGACCGGCGCGTAGATCAACACGCCGGGCTGCTTGTCGGCGGTGATCTCCTGCACCAGCGTGACCGGGCCGGACGCCTGGGCTTCGCCGCGGTCGCGGGCCAGCGACATGGCCGCACGGCGGGTCGGATCGGTGGTCATGTCGAAGCCGATGGCGGCACGGTTGCGCTCATCCATGGGCTCCAGGTAGACGATGCTGTGCATCTCGTCGCGAGGGTGCTCCGGCCAGACGCGGAACGACGTCATCCCCTGAAGCCGCATCAAGGCCTCCAGGCCCGCACGCTCCCCGGCCGGCACGCGCCGGCTGAAGCCCAGGCCCAGGATGCCGGGGTAGCGCTCGCGCAAATTCAGGCGCTCGACGTACGACGCGAACTCCGGCCGCGTGACTTCCTCGCTGGCGCCAAACAGCCCGGCGGCGCCTCGAAGCAGCGTGATGGTGGTCTCGAAGCGTTCGCGCATCGCATCGGTCGACGCGGCGACGTCGGCATCGAAGGCGGCCCGTTCCTTGGCCTCGATCGACCGGGCGAGGTAGAGCGCGAGCGATCCCGACGCGAGCGCGGCGACGACGAACACCAGCAGCGGGATGCGCCACAGCGCGAGGTTCGGCAGGCGAGCGGTCATGCGCAGACCGGTCCTGGTGTCGGCGGGGAAACGGCGCCGGCGGCCGTGTCCCGGCGGTGCGGTCGACTCATCTGAACTCCCTGTTCGGCCCGCACCGCTGAGTCCGCTGACGCGGGGCCTTTGAACAAGGAGGGCAAGCCGCATACCCGGCCGTCGAACGAAGGCAGGGCCGCGCGGCGGCCGCGCTACAGGAACATGCGCAGCGACAGCTCCAGCACGCGGTGCTGCGGCACCGAGCCGAACACGGATCCGGCACGGCCGGAGAACAGCTGGTACTGCAGTGCGAGGTCGATGCGATCCCAGTGGTAGCGCGTCTCGATCCACTGCGCACGGCTGCGTGTCACCGGGTCGTGGCGCACGAAGGCAGACAGGTCGTGCCGGCGCACGAACGCGTCCTTCCAGGTCGCATAGAAGAATGCGGCGCGGCGCACCGGCAGCTCCTGCAGGCGCTGCGCCGCGCCGAGGAACTGCAGCCGTTCGACAGCGGTCAAGGCCTCCCATTCGGCGCGGTTCGGGGCGGCGCTGCTGTACTGCGCCTCGGCGGTCAGCGAGAGGTTGAAGCCGGTCGTGACGGTCAGGCCCACTGCCGCACGCTGTTGCGACGACTCGTCTTCCTCCCACCCCAGCGCCTGGCTGCGCAGCGAGCGGCCCTTTCCGGCGGAGAACTCGAGGTAGCCCACGGTGGCGTCGTTGAGCAGCCCCGAGACGTTGAGCCCCAGCTGCGTGGGGGTGTCTTCGCCGCCGTGCAGCAGCAGCTGGGGGTTCAGCCGCTCGCCGAACTTGTGGCTGCCGGCGAGCAGCCAGCGGTGGCGCGGGTTGGTCGAACCGAGGTCGAGCGACCAGGTCTCGTCGCTCGGCCGGCGCTCGAGCCGCGGCGACCAAGCGGCGCTCAATGCGCTGCGGCTCCACAGCTTCTGGCCCTGCAACACCACGGTGCCGAGGCGGTTCTCGCGCAGCGCCGCCGGGTCGGGCGAGACGACCGAGCGCAGCGCGCCGCCCTTGAAGTAGTCGGTCGGGTTGAAACCCCAGGCGGCACCGTGTCGAATGTTCACGCGGCCCGCGTCGACGATCAGGTCGGGCTGGGCCTGCCAGCTCAGGTAAGCCTCGCGCAGCGCGTTGACGTTGTGCTTGCGCGGCGCGTTGCCGCTGCGCACGAGGTCGAGCCGGTTCGACAACACGGCGCGCAGGCCGGGCGCGAGCGTGCCGTCATAGCGCAGATCGATCGACGCGCGTGCGAGGTCGGTGGTGCCGCCGCCGCGCCACCACTCCCGGCCGCCCGCGCCTTCGACGTAGGCGCGCCAGGCTTTCGCCGCTTGCTGCGGCTCGGCGGGCTTGTCGGCCAGCGACAGCGCGTCGAGGTCGGCGTCTGCGCCCGGCTCCGCCGCTTGCGCGCGCGCCGCGGCCGTGAAGGTGGAAAGCGCGGTGCACAGCGCAGCGCACAAGATGAGGCGGATCGGATGCATGGTCACTCCGGCTTGAATCGGGGCAGGTAGTCGCGCTGCAGCCAGGCGTCGGGCACGTCGCGCCAGGCGAAGTCGCTGTAGCGCATCACGGTGACCCACTTCGGGTCCAGGCCGTCGATGATGACCACTTCGGTCGGCCGTTCGCGCCCGAGCTGCGGCGCGAACTTGCGGTAGTAGGCGGTCTTGAGCAGCCGCCCGCTCTCGGCCAGGAAGCGCGCCTTCAGCGGGCGCGACGTCGCCTGGTCGACCCACAGCTCGATCTGGTCGTAGGTCACGTCGGGCGATGTGGCAGAGAGGCCCAGCTTGTGGGCTTGCCGCTTCACGCGCTCGCCGTCGGTGATCTCCTCCTCGCCGAGCAGTTGGGCCTGGTAGTCGCGGGCGAGATTGACGGTCAGCACGTCGCCGTTGGCGGCCTGGCCGAGCAGGCGCTGCTGCGGCGAGATGCGGATGCTCGCCTTGCTCGCCGGGTCGAAGAACCACAGCTCGTTGCCGTTCTTGAGCATCAGCTTGTTGGCATCGCGCGCGGGCGCCACGAAGCGGATCAGGCTGCGGTACTGGCCGCCGCCGCGCGCATCGGCCTTGGAGTACACCGCCAGCGTGTTGGCGTCGGTCTGCTGGCCGGCCCGGTACTCGAGCAGCGAGACGACCACGCCGAACGGCTTGTCCGGGTTGCGCACGGCGTCGCTGGCCGCGAGGATGGCCTGCGCATCGGGGGCGGCATGCACGAGCGGCGCCATCACGGCAAGCGCGCCCAGCAGCAGGCCGCGGCGCAAGAAGGACGGAGGGAGGGAGTCTGGGAATTTCATGCTCGTCATGCTCGTCTCCCTTCACACGTGACGCAACGCGTCGACGATATTCATCCGCGCCGCGCGGGCGGCCGGCAGGATGGCCGACAGCGCGGCCACGACCACGAGCCCGACGGCGCTGGCGATCATCATCGCGTGCTCGCCGGCCACGCGCACCGCGAGCGCCACCGGCTCGATGCGCCCGGGCGGCGTCCAGGTCATGCCGATCTGGTTGATGACCGCCGCCGCGATGATCGCGACGACGATGCCCAGCAGCGCGCCCAGAACGCCCAGCACGGTGCCTTCGATGACGAACATCGCGCGGATGCCGGCGCGCCGGTGACCGATCGCACGCAGGGTGCCGATCTCGGCGGTGCGTTCCACCACGGCCATGCTCATTGTGTTGCTGACGGTGAACAGCACGATCGCGCCGATCAGCACCGAGATGAAGCCGAAGATCGCGGCGAACATGCCCAGCGTCTGCCCGTAGAACGGGTTCAGCGTTTCGTAGTCGATGACCTCCAGCGGCTCGCCTTGCAGCGTGGTCGCGAGCAGTTCCTGCAGGCGCTGCTGCGCCTGCGGCAGCTGCGCGGTCCGGTGCAGCTGCAGCGCGATGGCCGTCACCTGCGGCCGCTCGCCGCCGAAGATCAGCCGCTGCGCCTGCTGCAGGTGCAGGCCGAGGTAGACGTCGTCGAGTTCCTTGATGCCCTGGAACTCCGCGCGCACGACGTTGACGGCGGCCACGTTGGGCGCGCCGCGCGAGTTCGTCGCGAGCACCTCGATGCGCGCCGCGCCGTCGCCCGCCGCCGCCGGCGGCGCCTGCCCGGCGGCCAGCGCCGCGATGTCGTCCGGCAAGGCGGCACCTTCGGCGCGGTCGAGCGGTGCGACGGCGGCGCAGTCGGGCACCGACAGCACGCCGCACAGCTGCAGCACCCGCGCGACGCCGGTGCCGATGACGGCGCTGTCGGGCGGCGTGCCGGCGAGCGTGAGCGGCTGCGACAGCATGCGCAGCCCGTAGGCGTTCCACTCGCGCATGCGCTTCTGGTCCTCGACCACCGTGCCGCTCGCGTAGACCGTGCGCGAGACGCCGGCTGCGAAGTTGCCGGCGATGCCGCCGAACTGCAGCGTCGGCGTGGCCACCGCGAGCATCGGCGCGAGCACCGGGTCGTTCTTGATCACGCCGAGGATGCGCTCGTAGTCGCGGATGCCGTAGGCCGCGGGGTTGCCGCTGCCGTAGAGGAAATAGTCCTTGCGCTGGATCTGCAGGTGGCCGGTCAGGCGTACGAAGTCCGACTGCAGCGCGTAGTTGATGTCGCGGATGTAGCCGCCGAACAGCAGCACGGCCACGAGGCCGATCACCATCGCGAGCAGCGTCATCAGCGAGCGGCGGCGGTTGCGCAGCAGATTGCGCAGTGCCAGCGAGAGCACCTTCACGCGTCCGCCTCCACGGTCACGCCGCCGCGCCGCTCGATGGAAGTGATGCGCCCGTCGTGGATGTGCACCGCGTCGTCGGCCGCTTCCAGCACCTTCGGGTCGTGCGACGAGAACACGAACGACACATGGTGGCGCTGCTGCATCGAGCGCATCAGCTCGATGATGTCGGCGCCGGTCTTGCTGTCGAGGTTGGCGGTCGGCTCGTCGGCGAGCACCAGCTGCGGCTTGCGCGCGAGAGCGCGGGCGATCGCCACGCGCTGGCGCTGCCCACCCGACAGCTGCCCCGGCCGGTGCCGCGCGAAACCCTCGAGCCCGACGGCCGCCAACAGCTTCTCCACCCGCGCGGTGCGTTTGTCCTTGGGCATGCGCGCGAGCAGCAGCGGGTACTCGACGTTCTCGAAGGCGGTGAGCACCGGCAGCAGGTTGAAGTTCTGGAACACGAAACCGAGCCGCTTGGCGCGGAAATCGGACAAGTCGTCGTCCGACATCGTCTGCACCGGCTTGCCGCCGACCATGATGGTGCCGCGGTCCGGTCGGTCGATGCAGCCGATCAGGTTGAGCAGCGTCGTTTTGCCGCTGCCCGAAGGCCCGGAGATGACGGTGAAGCGATCGGGCAGGATGACGAGGTCGATGTCGATCAGCGCGGGCACGTCGACCGCGTCCAGGCGATAGGTCCGGTTGACACCCTTGAGGACCACGGGGTGCATGAGCGTCTCCGAAGGTGGGGGCAGCGGCGCGGGGCCGGCAGGGGTCGGCGCGGTCGCGCTCGACGAGGCATGATGCCTTCAGCGTGATGCAGGGCGTGTCCAAACGTTAGGAAAGGGACTGGCGTCGGGATGGTCTATCGATTGCTCGCCGACGCGGTGCTGCTCGCGCACCTGCTGTTCATCGCGTTCGCGTTGTTCGGCGCCCTCGCGCTGTGGCGCTGGCCGCGCCTCGTGTGGCTGCACCTGCCCGCGCTCGCCTGGGCTGCCTACGTCGTGATCGCCGGCGACATCTGCCCGCTCACGCCGCTGGAGAACAGGCTGCGGCTCGCCGGCGGCGAAGCCGCCTACGGCCCGAGCTTCATCGAGCATTACCTGCTGCCGTTGATCTATCCGGCGGCGGTGCAAGGCGAGGCGGGCCGCGGCCTGCAGGCGCTGCTGGGCCTCGCCCTGCTGCTCGTCAACGCCGTCACGTACGCGTGGATTCTTCGACGGCGTCGCGCACGGTAGCCGCGTCCTCCTCGAGCGCGAGCCGCTCGCGCAGCACCTCGGCGCTGCCGATGATCGGCTCGGGTTCGGGCTCGTCCGCCGAGGCGACGAGCCTGCCGTCGAGCTCGAGCGTGCGCCGGCCCTGCGCCGATTCGCGCTTGAGCATCTCGGTGAGGCCGTCGCGGCCGCTGAAGGCCTTGTAGACCAGCACGCCGCCGGCGGCGATCGACAGCGTGCGCGCGACGAACGAGCCGCGGCCGCCGGCCAGCAGCAAGACCATGCCGGCGCTGAGCTTGAGCCAATGCTCCGCGGGCAGGGTGGGGCGCTCGGCGTCCAGGCGCCGCAGTCCGTCGATCAGGCCGTGAGTGTTCATGAGCGGTCCTTTGGTGGGTGAAGTGAGCTGAGTGGTTGAGGGGACAACCTGGGACAAGGCAGGATCAGCGCCCGTCGCCATCCGAGTCGCCGGGCGCGAGCCGCTCGACGCCGTCGTACAGCCGCTGCCAGGCGTCGCGCACCGCGTGCCGCGCGTCGCTCCAGTCGAGCCGCGATTCGCCGCGTGCCGACGGCCAGCCGGACGACAACTCGTCCTCGACTTCCTCCCACGCCTGGGCGTGGTCGGTGGCGAGGTACGACTGCGTGCCGTAGCGGTAGGCCGGTTCGTAGTCGTCGTAGCGCGCACCGGCCGGCACGTAGGGGCGGCCGGCGAAGTTGTCGCGCCAGTAGGCGTCGATGGCCGAGGTGTCGAGCGGACGCGCGCCGCCGGTGGAGGCACCCGCGGCGCCGCCGAGCGCCGCCCCGCCCACGGCGCCCACGAGGCTGCCGACCGGGCCGGCCGCGAGGCCACTGAGCGCACCGGCGGCTGCACCGGCGAGCGCACCGGCAGCCGTGCCGAGCGGGTGGGTGCCGACCTGTTCGGTGAGCGGGCCCGGTTCCTTCTCGGGCTCCTTGTCCCTGCGTTCGGCCTTGGCCATCGGCTTGTCGTCGTTCATAGCGGACTCCTTAGCTGCCGCCCGCGCGCGGCACACGCTGGCTTCAAGACTCCGATTGCAGCGGCTTGCCCGTCGCGCGCCCATCGGCGGTCGTCGGGTTGCGGCGTAGGACGTGGACCACAGGCCACCGCGCCCGATCGGCGTTTGCCGCACCGCGTCCGTGAGCGCCGGGCGCAACCGGATTAAGCTTGCGCGCCCACACGCACACAGAACGATTCCCGGGAGCTTTGCCGATGTCGCGCCTCTTGATTACTGTCGCCTTCACCGCCTGCCTGCTGGCCGCTTGCGGAAAGGGCGATCCCGCGCCGCAGGACCCGCCGCGGGACGGCCCCGTGGGCAGCCCCGTCCTGCTCCTCTCGCCGGAAGACCTGCGCACGATCGGCGCCGGCGACTCGGCGCAGGGGCCGGTCATCACCGGCTCGATCCAGCCGGCGCGGCGAGCCGACCTGCGCGCCGAAATCTCCGCCGTGGTGCTGCAGGTGCTGAAGGAAATCGGCGAAGCGGTGCGCGCCGGCGACCTGCTGGTGCGCCTGGACGACACCTCGATCCGCGACAGCCTCGCCTCGGCCGAGGAGTCCGCGCGGGCGCTGACGCAGGCCTTCGAGCAGGCCGAGCGCCAGGTGCAGCGGCTGAAGACGCTGCAGGCACAGGGCATGACCTCGATGCAGGCGCTGGAAGACGCCGAGGTGCGCCGCAACAACACGCAGAGCGACCTGGTGGCGGCCCGTGCGCGGGTGGTGTCGGCGCGCCAGCAGATGCGCCGCACGGAGGTGCGCGCGCCCTTCGACGGCGTGGTCAGCGAGCGCCGCGCCTCGGCCGGCGACACCGCGCAGATCGGCAAGGAACTCGTGAAGGTGATCGACCCGAACAGCATGCGCTTCGAGGGCCTGGTGCCGGCCGACCGCATGCACGAGATCGCGATCGGCCAGGACGTGCAGTTCCGCGTCAACGGTTACCCCGACACCACCTTCGCCGGCAAGGTCAGGCGCATCGACGCCGCGGCCAACGCGACGACGCGCCAGGTGGAGGTGCTGGTGGAGTTCGCCAACGGCAATGCCGCGGGCAGCGCGCCGCGCGTGGCCGGCCTCTACGCCGAAGGCCGCATCGTGGCCGGCGGGCGCGCGGCGCTGATGCTGCCCGAATCGTCGGTGGTGCGCTCGGGCGAGCAGACCCACGTCTGGCGCGTCAAGGACAAGGCGATCGCCAAGGTGCCGGTGCAGCTCGGCGAGCGCGACGCGCGGCGTGGCGAATACCCGCTGCGCGGCGGCCTGGCCGAAGGCGACCAGATCCTGCGCAACCCCGGCAGCACGCTGGTCGACGGCCAGAAGGTCGAGTTCGCCGGCGCGGCCGCCAGCGCCCCCGGCGCCGCGGCGCCGGCGGCCGCACCCAAGAGGAGCTGAGCCATGTTCCTGTCGGACTTCAGCATCAAGCGGCCGGTGGCGACGGTCGTGATCATCATCGCGCTGATGGCGCTCGGGCTGCTGGCGCTGAACAAGCTGCGCGTCAACCAGATTCCCGATGTCGAGCAGCCGGTGCTCGTGGTCGGCATCTCCTATCCCGGTGCCTCGCCCGACACCGTCGAGCGAGAGGTCATCAACCGCATCGAGCGCGCGCTGCAGAGCATTTCCGGCGTCGACGAAGTGCGCTCCACCGCGAGCGAGAGCAACGCGCGCATCGTCATGGTCTTCAACTTCGAGAAGAACATGATCGAGGCGGCCGACGAGGTGCGCAACGCCATCGGCACGGTGCGACACAAGCTGCCCACCGAGATCCGCGAGCCGGTGCTGCAGCGCATCGACCCGTCGGCGCAGCCCATCATGCAGCTCGCGCTGTCGTCGACGCGGCAAAGCCACGCCGAGATCTCGCGCCTGGCCGAAGACGAGCTGGCCGACCGCTTCCGCGGCATCTCGGGCGTGGCCATCGTCAACGTCAACGGCGCGCTGCGCCGCGAGCTGAGCGTGCTGCTGCGCGCCGAGAAGCTGCGCGAGTTCGGCGTCTCGGTCACCGAGGTGGTGCAGGCGGTGCGCAACCAGAACGCCACCGCGCCGGTGGGCAAGGTGCGCGGCACGCTCGAAGACCAGAGCATCCGCCTGGTCGGGCGAATCGAGTCGCCGGCCGAGTTCGAGCAGATCGTGATCCGCCGGCGCGGCAACGAGGTGGTGCGCCTGGGCCAGGTGGCGCAGGTGCAGGACGGCTTCGCCGAGCTGACGAGCTTCAGCGTGCGCAACGGCCGGCCCAACGTGGGCATGTCCATCACCCGCTCGCGCGAAGCGAGCACGGTGTCGGTGGCCGACGACGTTCGCGAGCTGGTGGCCGAGATCGGGCCGACGCTGCCCGAGGGGACTCGGCTCGAGGTCACGCAGGACGGCGGCGAGAACGCCGAGAACAGCCTCAACAACGTGATCCACGCGCTGGTGTTCGGCGCCGGCCTCACGATCTTCGTCGTCTACATCTTCCTCAACTCGTGGCGCTCGACGCTGATCACCGCGCTGAGCCTGCCCACCTCGGTGGTGGCCGCCTTCATCGCGGTGTGGCTGTGCGGCTTCACCCTCAACTTCATGAGCCTGCTGGGCCTGTCGCTCGCGATCGGGGTGCTGATCGACGACGCGATCGTGGTGCGCGAGAACATCGTGCGCCACATGCAGTTCGGCGAGGACAGGCGCACCGCCGCGCTCAACGGCACCGCCGAGATCGGCCTCGCGGTGGCGGCGACCACGTTCTCGATCGTCGCGGTGTTCGTGCCGGTCGCCTTCATGCCCGGCGTGTCGGGCGAATGGTTCCGCCCGTTCGCGCTGACGGTGGTGGCCTCGGTGCTGGTGAGCCTGTTCATCAGCTTCACGCTCGACCCGATGCTCTCGGCCTACTGGGGCGACCCGCCCGGGCACCACCAGGCGCCCAAGACCGGCATCGGCCGCCAGCTCGACCGCTTCAACACCTGGTTCGACCACCAGGCCGACCGCTACGGCCGCGTCATCGCCTGGGCGCTGCATCACCGCGTGTGGATGTGGATCTTCGGCTTCGGCAGCTTCGTGCTCGCGATCGTGCTGCAGTCGGCCTTCGGCGGCTCCAGCTTCCTGCCGGCGTCTGACGCCGGGGTGCTCGCCATCGAGGTGCGCACGCCGTCGAGCAGCAGCCTGGAGTATTCGCGGCTGAAGATCGAGACGGCGGCGGCGCTCGCGCGCACGCTGCCCGAGGTCGAGGCGACGAACAGCAGCGTCAACGCCGGCGGCGGGCGCATCTATGTCGACATCGGCAAGAGCACCGAACGCAAGCGCTCGGCGATCGAGATCGCGAGCGAGCTGCGCACGCTGACCGCGCGCCTCGTGGGCGCCGAGTACACGGTGCTCGACGACCTCAACAACGGCGCGCAAAAGCCCGTGCAGATCCGCTTCTCCGGCGCCGATTCGCGGCGGCTGCTCGCGATCACCAACGAGTTCATGGACAAGCTGCGGCGCGTGCCGGGGGCGGTGGACGTGGGCCTGTCGGAGCAGGATCCGCAAGACGAGCTGAAGATCGAGCTCGACCGCGGACTCGCCAACGCGATGGGCATCTCGGTCAACGACGCGGCGCAGGCGCTGCGGGTGGCGTTTGCAGGCGTCGAGGTGGGCGACTGGGTCGACCCGGTCGGCGAGGCGCGCGACGTGGCGGTGCGTCTGCACCCGGACGATCGTGTCGATGCGAGCAACATCGAGCGCCTGCCGATCGCGATCAGCGGCAGCAACGGCATGATGGTGCCGCTGGACCAGATCGCCACGGTGACCATGGGCAAGGGGCCATCGCAGATACAGCATTCCGATGGCAAGCGGATGATCTCCGTCTCTGCCAACGTGCAGGGGCGCTCGCCGGGCGAGGTGACCGCCGAGGCGCTCAGGCTGGCGCGTGCCATGGACTACCCGCCCGGCTACGGGCTCGAACTGGCGGGTGCGTCGAAAGACCAGGAGGAGGTCTTCAAGGAGATGGGCATTGCGCTCGTGATGGGCATCGTGCTGATGTACCTGATCCTCGTGATGCAGTTCGGCTCGTTCACCGCGCCGCTGCCGGTGATGATCTCGCTGCCGCTGAGCCTCATCGGTGTGGTGCTGGCGCTGCTTGCCACCGGCTCGACGCTCAACCTGATGAGCTTCATCGGCATCATCATGCTGGTGGGGCTGGTGGCCAAGAACGCGATCCTGCTGCTCGACGCGGCGCGCGTGCGCGAGGCCGAGGGCATGCCGCGCGAGGACGCGCTGATGGAGGCCGGGCGCAAGCGCCTGCGCCCGATCCTGATGACCACCTTTGCGCTGATCGCCGGCATGACGCCGGTGGCGATCGGGGTCGGCGAGGGCGGCGAGTTCTACCGCCCGATGGCGGTGGCGATCATCGGCGGCGTAATCACCTCCACGCTGCTCACGCTGCTCGTGATCCCGAGCTTCTACGACAGCATCGAGATCGCTCGCGACCGCGCGCTCGCGAAGCTGAAGGGCCGCGCCCAACGCTGGAACGTGGGCCTCGCCTTCGTCGTGACGCTGCTCGAGGCGATCGCGACCTTGCTGCTGCTGCGGCTGCTGTGGCGCTCTGCGCGGCGGCTGTGGCGCGCGACGCTCGGCCGGCGCGCGCAGCCGGCCTGAGCGCGGCTGCTAGTTCGCCTGCGAGGCGAACATCGCCTTCGCACGCCGCTCGAGTTCTTCCGGCGACGGGTCTTCGATGTGCGTGGCGACCATCCAGCGGTGGCCGAACGGATCGACGATCTCGCCCGAGCGGTCGCCCCAGAACTGGTCGTCGACCTTCATCGTGACGGTGGCGCCTGCCTTCACCGCACGCTCCACGACCTCGTCGACCTTCGGCACGTAGACGACCGCGGTCGACGCCGAGCCGCCGATCGTCTTCGGGCTCAGGGCGCCGTACTCCGGCCGCTCCTCGGTGAGCATGAACCGCGCTGGGCCGATCCGCATCTCGGCATGCATCACGGCGCCGCTCGGGTCGTCGAGGCGAAAGATCAGCTCGGCCCCGAGCTGGCGCTGGTAGAACGCGATCGCGTCGGCGGCACCCTTGATCACGAGGTAGGGCGTTGCGCCGTGCGAGGCCGGCACGGCCTCGACCTTGCCGGCCGGCGCGGCGCCCGCCTGGCGCTCGATCTGCGCGCGCAGCCGTTCCTCCTGCGCACGCAGCTCAGGGGTGAATTCCTCGCCGAAGTCGTCGGCTTCGAAGACCTGCCGGATCTCGATCTCCGACTCGCCTTCCATCGGGTTGGGGCAGCGTTTCACCCACTCGATCGCCTCTTCCTTCGACTTCACCTGCCAGATCCAGAAACCGGCGATCAGCTCCTTGGTTTCGGCGAACGGCCCGTCGGTGACGATGCGCTCCTTGCCGCGGAAGCGCACCCGCGCGCCCTTGGCGCTCGGCTGCAGCCCCTCGCCGGCGAGCATCACGCCGGCCTTGACCAGTTCCTCGTTGAAGCGGCCCATGTCGGCGAGCAGCTGCTCGCTGGGCATCACGCCGGCTTCGCTGTTCTTGTCTGCCTTGATCAGAACCATGAATCGCATGTCGGACCTCCATCGGTTGGGTTGAAGAGCTTGGTGCTCAATCCCACGACGATCAAGCGCATGCCGATTCGACACGCAGGGTCATGATTTCATTTGTAACGGCGCGCCGCAGCGCGCGCCGCTCAGCGCACCCCGCCCCGCTTGTCGCTGGCGGCCGACGCGTCACTGGCGTCGTCCGGCTGGTAGCGGATCACGCTGAACCGGCCGTCGCTCTCCATGAAGGCGCTGCGCACGTCGGCAAAGTTGACGACGCCGTGCTGCCGCAACTGTTCCTTCAGCTCGTCCAGCGTCACGAATTGACGTCGCAGATTGCCGTGCAGCACTTTCCCCCGTCGTATCAGCAGCAGGGGCCTGGGTTCGGTCACGCGCCTGACCCATTCGAAGCGGAAGGCGGCCCAGTCGAACAGCATGTTCCATCCGATCAACGTGCCCACCAGGACGGCACCCTCGGCGACGGTGTCGTAACCGCCGGACATCGCGTTCTGCGCCGCATCGGCCACCAGAACCAGGATCAGCACGTCGGCGATGCCCACCGCACCGACGTCGCGGCGGGTGAAGAAGCGGAAGATGATGAACAGCAGCCAGTACATCAGCGTGCCGCGCGCCACCAGCTCGATCACCGGCACGTTGAACTCGAACAGGGAAGACCAGTCCATGCCGCCGAGCGGCAAGCGACATGCCCGCCTCAGCGCAAGACGCTCTTGGTATGGCGGAACACGTTGTCCGGATCGAAGCGGCGCTTGAGCGCGGCAAGCCGGGCCAGGTTGTCCGCGCCATACGCCGCATCGACACGTTCCGCACCGTCGTCCTCGGTCAAGAAGTTGACATAGGTGCCGCCGGTCGAATGGGCGCGCGTGGCCTCGAAGCATTCACGTGCCCAGGCCATGTTCGCCGCATCGTCCTGCGGCTTCTCCCACGACCCGGCGATGTTGAGCACATAGGCGGCGTCGCGGTTGCCGGCCGGCGAGTGCGCGAGGGGCAGCTCGTTGAGTGCCCCGCCGATCTGGAACAGCAGGATGGCCGAATGCGGCGACACGGCACGGCGCGCGTGCGCGGCCACGGTCTCGGCCAGCGGCCGGCTCACCTGCGGCAGGTAGTGCGACTTCCAGTAGTAGCGCCGTCCCTTCGGCTGCGTCGCGTCGAGCAGCGCCTGCATCTGCGTGTAGGGACGCCGCGTGACGATGTCGGCCACCGGCTGGCCGAGCGCGCGCAGGGGCGCGAGCAGCGCTTCCCCAGCGTCGATGGCGCCGGTGTGGCAGACGAAGATCGCCGCGATCGGCTGGCCGTGCACCGCCTTCGGCAGCCAAGGCGCCGGCGGCGCGGTGCGCAGCACGGCCACGCTGGTGAGTTCGCGCGGAGCGCGGGCGCTGAACTCGCGGTACGCGTCGAGCACCTGCAGCGTGTCGTCGCCATGCCAGGCGATCGCGCCGCCGAGGATCTCCGGCCCGACCGGATGCAGCCGGTATTCGAACGACGTGACGATGCCGAAGTTGCCACTGCCGCCGCGCAAAGCCCAGAACAGGTCGGCGTTCTCGTCGGCAGACGCGCGAACGAGCTGCGCATCGGCCGTCACCACCTCCATCGACACAAGGTTGTCGCAGGTCCAGCCGTGGCGGCGCGTCAGGTAGCCGAAGCCGCCGCCGACGGTGAGGCCCGCGATGCCGGTCTGCGAGACGAAGCCGAGCACCGCGGCCAGCCCGTGCTGCTGGGTCTCGCGGTCGACGTCGGCCAGCGTGCAGCCGGCCTGCGCGTGCGCGATGCGCTGCGCCGCGTCGACCCACACGCCGCGCATCGGGGAGAGGTCGATCATCAGCCCGCCATCGCACACCGCGAGCCCGGCGATGTGGTGCCCGCCGCCGCGCACCGAAAGCAGCAGCCGATGCTGGCGCGCGAAGCGCATCGCCTGCAGCACGTCCACGCTGCCGGTGCAGCGCACGATGAGCCCCGGGCGGCGATCGATCATCGCGTTCCAGATCTGTCGCGTATCGTCGTAGGCAGGATCGCCGGGCGCGAGCACAGGGCCCCGGAAGCCCGCCTTGAACGCCTGCAGATCCTCAGGACTCAGTTCGGCTCGTTCGCCGGCGAGAGTGGTCAGCGAGATCGTCATGATGTGTTCTCCCGACTCAAGCGTCGATGAAGCGGGCGGGCATCGCCGGCGTGCGCCGCACCTGCAGCTCGAAGATGTCGGGGCGCGCGTAGTGTCCTGCCACGTCGAGCGTGCGGCGAGCCGCGGCCACGCGCGATACGTCGATGTCGGCGTAGAGGATGCCTGCTTCCCGGCGCAACGGCCCCGCGACGGGCTTGCCTTGCGGGTCGATCACCACCGAGTCGCCGTCGTTGATCCACTCGTCGGGGTCGGGGAACAGTTGCCCGCGCGACGGGAAGTCGTCGGGCACGTCGCTCGCGCGCAGCACGGTGCCGCTTCCCAGCACCCAGCAGCGTCCCTCGCGCGCGATGTGCCCAAGCGTGCCGACCCAGCCGTCGCCGCAGTCGTAGGTGGGCGCCACGTAGATCTCCACACCCTGCGCGTACAGCGCGTAGCGCGCCAGCGGCATGTAGTTCTCCCAGCAGATCAGCGTGCCGATGCGGCCCACTGGCGTGTCGACGACGCGCAG
>CAJPFZ010000279.1 GCA_905339355.1 Burkholderiaceae bacterium | reverse complement strand
AGGTACATATCAGAGACGCTGATGCCCGCCGTGATGGAACTCGAGGAAGCGTACCTCAAGTGGAAGAAGGACGCGGGCTTCAAAAAAGAGCTCGCGTACTACCTCGGGGAGTACGTCGGCAGGCCCACTCCCCTTTACCATGCCGAGAGGCTCACGAAAAAGGCGGGCGGGGCGAACATCTTCCTCAAAAGGGAAGACCTCTGCCACACGGGCGCGCACAAGATAAACAACACCATAGGCCAGATACTCCTTGCCAAGAGGATGGGCAAGAAAAGGGTCATCGCCGAAACCGGCGCTGGCCAGCACGGCGTTGCCACTGCAACGGTCGCGGCGATGTTCGGCCTCGAGTGCGAAGTCTACATGGGAGAGGACGACATAAAGCGCCAGATGCCCAACGTCTTCAGGATGAAGCTCCTGGGCGCGAAAGTTGTCCCCGTGACCTCGGGCAGCAAGACCCTGAAAGACGCCATGAACGAGGCCCTTCGCGACTGGGTCACAAACGTATACAACACCTTCTACATAATAGGCACAGTGGCCGGCCCTCACCCCTACCCGATGATGGTAAGGGACTTCCAGTCGATCATAGGGCAGGAAGCCAGGAAGCAGGCCGTGAAGATAACCGGGAAGCTCCCTAGCCTCCTCGTGGCCTGCGTGGGCGGCGGCAGCAACGCCCTCGGCCTTTTCCACCCGTTCCTCGAGGACAAGTCAGTGAAGATGACGGGCGTTGAAGCCGGTGGATACGGACTCAAGACCGGCAAGCACGCGGCTTCCATTACCGGCGGCCGCGTCGGAGTCCTCCACGGCAACAAGACGTATCTCCTCCAGGACGAGTTCGGGCAGATAATAGACACCCATTCGATATCAGCCGGGCTCGACTACCCGGGCGTTGGCCCCGAGCACGCGTGGCTCAACGACACCGGACGGGTCGATTACATGACGATAACCGACAAGGAAGCGCTCGACGGCTTCAAGGCGTTGACCCTCTCGGAAGGCATAATACCTGCCCTCGAGAGCTCCCACGCGGTCGCCTACGCCTTGAAGGCGGCGGCCAGGATGAAAAAGAGCGAGAACATAATCGTCTGCCTCTCCGGCAGGGGCGACAAGGACCTCAACACCGTATCCAAAGCCTTTAACTTCGAACTGTAGGCGGCCCACCAGATGATAAAGAAGAACGGGAAGAACAGGATAACAGGTTTATTCGAAAGGCTTAAGGGCCAGAAGAAAAAAGGTTTCATAGCCTTTGTCACGGCCGGTGACCCGGATATCGGGACCTCGAAGAAGATAATAAAGGAGCTCGAGCGCTCGGGCGCCGACATGATAGAGCTCGGCATCCCCTTCTCCGACCCGATGGCCGACGGCCCGACAATACAGGCCTCCTACGAGAGGGCCGTAAAGGGCGGAGTGCACCTCACCGACGTATTGAAGCTCGTCAGCGAGGTAAGGAAGGAAAGCCAGGTCCCGCTCGTGCTTTTCGGCTACTACAACCCCATATTCAACTACGGCCTCAAGAAGTTCGCGAAGGACGCGGCAACAGCCGGGGCCGACGGGGTCCTCATAGTCGACCTGCCTCCCGAGGAGTCGGACGAGCTCAAAAGCGAGCTCGACAAAAACGGGGTCGACCTCATATTCCTCCTCACTCCTACGAGCGACGAAAAAAGGATGCGCCTTGTCGCCTCAAAGGCCTCCGGCTTCATCTACTTCGTGTCGGTGACAGGAGTGACCGGAGCGAGGGCGTCCGTATCGGCAGACGTGCACAAGTACGTAAAGCGCGTAAGAAAATACACGGACCTGCCCCTGGGGGTAGGCTTCGGCATATCAACTCCTCAGCAGGCCAAAGAGGTCTGCAAGAGCGCCGACGCTGCCGTGGTTGGCAGCGCCATAGTGAACGTCATCGCCCGGAACAAAGGACCCAGGCTCATAAAAGAGCTCGGGTCGTTCGTGTCAGGCATCAAGCGCGGCATATAGGTTTTTCGAGGGCGTCGAGCATGAAAACAAATGGCCAGCCAGCCGGGATGGACCTCCTTCGGAAAAAGCTCCGCATAATGGAGCTCGAGGTCGAGGTATACAGGGAGATGGGCGGACTTGCCGTAAAAGGCGCTTCCCGCTCCGCCCTGTTCAATCGTCTCCTCGAGTTCGCCCTGAAGGCCGTTGACGCGTCCTCAGGCGCGCTCTACTCGGTCGACTCCAACGGAGCCCTCTTTCCCGACGCCGTAAAAGGGGCTGACGGCCTCAAGGACAAGGCCCTTGCCTCGCTTGCGGTAAAGTCGGAA
>CAJPFZ010000278.1 GCA_905339355.1 Burkholderiaceae bacterium | reverse complement strand
AGCGTCTGTTCGGCGCAGAAACGATAGAGGTAGTGCGGGCCGCCGGCTTTCGGGCCGGTGCCGCTCAGGCCTTCGCCGCCGAAGGGCTGCACGCCCACGACCGCGCCGATCATGTTGCGGTTGACGTAGACGTTGCCGATGCGCGCCGCGTCGGCGAGCCGCAGCGCGCGGCTGTCGATGCGGGTCTGGATGCCCAGCGTGAGGCCATAGCCCAGCGCGTTGATTTGCGCGATCACGCCGTTGACATCGCCGCCCCAGCGCACCACGTGCAGCACCGGGCCGAAGATCTCCTGCCTCACGTCGGCGATCCGCGGCACCTCGAACGCAATCGGCGCCATCAGGTGCGCGATGCCTGGCGCCTGCGGCAGCCGCGCTTCGCCGATCAGCCGCGCCTCGCGGCGCAGGCGCGCGACATGGCCGGCGATCTGCTCGAAGGCCTCGGCGTCGATCAGCGGGCCGACGTCGGTGGCCAGGCGCGCCGGGTCGCCGACGTTCAGCTCGATGAGCGCGCCGCGCATCATCTCGATCACGCCGTCGGCCACGCTCTCGTGCACGCACAGCAGGCGCAGCGCCGAGCAGCGCTGCCCGGCTGAACGGAAGGCGCTTTGCACCACCGCATCGACCACCTGCTCGGGCAGCGCGGTGGAGTCGACCACCATCGCATTGATGCCGCCTGTTTCGGCGATCAACGGAACGATCGCGCCGTCCTTGGCCGCGAGCGTGCGGTTGATGGACTTGGCCACCGCCGTCGAGCCGGTGAAGCAGACCCCTGCCGTGCGCGCATCGGCCACCAGCGCCGCGCCGATCGTTTCGCCGGGTCCGTGCAGGAGTTCAAGCACGTCTTTCGGCACGCCGGCGTCGTGCATCAGCGCGACCATGCGCCGCGCGACCGCGGGTGTCTGCTCGGCGGGCTTGGCGGCCACGGTGTTGCCGGCAACGAGCGCCGCCGCCACCTGGCCCGCGAAGATCGCGAGCGGGAAGTTCCAAGGGCTGATGCAGACGAACACGCCGCGACCGTGAAGGCGCAACTCGTTGCTCTCGCCGGTGGGGCCGGGCAGGGTCTGCGGCGCCAGGCGCAGCTCCGCCTGGTCGGCGTAGTAGCGGCAGAAGTCCACTGCCTCGCGCACCTCCGCCACGCAGTCGCCCAGCGTCTTGTGCGCCTCCTTCACCAGCAGGCCGCAGAACTCGGGCAGCCGGGCTTCGAGCGCATCGGCCGCGCGGCGAAGCACCTCGGCACGTTCGGCCAGCGGGGTCGCGTTCCAGCGCGGGAAGGCCGCCTGCAGGCGCTGCATCGCCGCAGCGGCCTCGCCGGTGCGCGCCTCGTCGACGTGCGGCACCGCGGTCGCACGCACCGCGTCCTCGAGCGGGCCGCGCTCGGCCAGGCAGGTGAGGTCGATGCCCCTGGAATTGCGCCTCGCCGATCGGCCGCAGGCGCCGTACAGCGCCTGCGGCAGCGGCAAGGACGGCGCGGCCGCCGGGTGGAGCGGCGAGGCCAGCAGCGCCTTCACATCGACCGCCTCGTCGGCCAGCTGGTGCACGAACGACGAGTTCGCGCCGTTTTCCAGCAGGCGCCGCACGAGGTATGCCAGCAGGTCGCGGTGCTCGCCCACCGGCGCATAGACACGCACGGGAACCGGCGAATCCAGCATCACTTCGCGGTAGATGGCCTCGCCCATGCCGTGCAGCCGCTGCATCTCGAACTTCGCATCACTGGCCAGGCCCATCTGCAGGATCGCCGCAATCGTGCCGGCGTTGTGCGTCGCGAACTGCGGATAGATGACGTCGTTGTGGCCGATGAGCGCGCGCGCGCAGGCGAGGTAGACGATGTCGGTATGGTGCTTGTGGGTGAATACCGGGTAGCCGGCGAGCCCTTGCTCCTGTGCGCGCTTGATCTCGCCGTCCCAGTACGCCCCCTTGACCAACCGCACCATGAAGCGCAGGCCGTGGACACGCGCGATGCGTGCGACCTCGTCGACCACTTCGTGGGCGCGCGTGTGGTAGGTCTGCACCGCAAGGCCGAAGCCGCGCCACTGCGGGAATTGCTGCGCGATGCGCGCCGCGAGCGCCTCGAACACGTCGAGCGAGAGTTCGAGGCGCTCGCATTCCTCGGCGTCCATCGTCATGTTGATGTTGGCGCTTGCCGCCTGCTCGATCAGCTGCCACACACGCGGCAGCAGTTCGGCGAACACGCGGTCGCGCTGCGCGTCTTCATAGCGCGAGAACAGCGCGCTCAGCTTGATCGAGATGCCGTCGGCCGCCTCCGGCCCTGGCGCCGCCTCGCCGTGCGCGAGGGTGGCGATGGCGTTCAGGTAGGCGCCGAGGTAGCGCGCCGCATCCGCCTCGGTGCGCGCGCCTTCGCCCAGCATGTCGTAGCTGTAGCGCAGCGCCGGCTGGCTCCGGCGCGCGGCGGCGGCCTCGTCCATCGCTTCGCGGATCGAGCGGCCGAGCACGAACTGGCGCCCGAGCAGCTGGATGGCACGCACGGTCGCCGCAACCACGGTGTGCGCGCCGAGCCGCTTGAACAAGCCCGACTCGGCTTCGTTTTCGGGCAGGAATCTCTTCGACAGCGCGATCGCACTCGCCGACAGGCTGGCCAGCATCTTGTGCGTGCCGCCGCCTGCGGCATCGAACTGCGCCTTGCCGAGTTGATCGGCGGTGAGCGCAATCGCCGTCTCGGCGTCGGGCACCCGAAGCAGCGCCTCGGCCAGCCGCATCAGCGCCAGACCTTCGGCGCTCGAGATGGGGTATTCGCGCAGCAGCGACTCCATGGCCCAGAACGGCGCCGGCTTGTCGCGCACCGCGCGAACCCAAGGTCCCGCCATCGCCGCGACGCGCGTCCAGTCGAGCGTGTCTTGCAGCGGTGCGAGAAGTCCCGACAAGACCTCCAGCTCGTTGCGATACGGATAAGGCAAGCGCGCGGCGGGCGGGGGAGCGGTGAACATGATGGCGACCTCGCTAGAATTACTCGCTAGGTTAGCGGCTTGCCTCCAGCATTTATCTCCAAATCAGGCCGCGCGGACTCGCGAATATTCAGCATGGCCAGCCACTCCTCCGGTCCCCCCGCGATCGACAAGATCGACGCGAAGATTCTGCGCGTACTGCAAAAGGACGGGCGAATTTCCAACCTCAAGCTGGCCGAGGAGGTGCACCTGTCGCCCACCGCGGTGCTCGAGCGCGTGAAGCGGCTGACACGCGACGGCTTCATCCTCGGCTACGAGGCGCGGCTGAACCCGTCCAAGCTCGGCGCGGGCTTGCTGGTTTTCGTCGAGATCCTGCTCGACCGCACGGTGCACGACGTGATGGACAACTTCAAGGCCGCGGTGCAGGTGCGCCCGGAGATTCTCGAATGCCATCTCGTCGCCGGCGGATTCGACTACCTCTTGAAGACACGCGTGGCCGACATGGCCGCCTACCGCGAATTCATCGGCTCGGTGATCTGGACGCTGCCCGGCGTGCGCGAGACACGCACCTACGCGGTGATGGAAGAAGTGAAGAACGTGACTGCGCTGGACATCTGACGAGTCGAGGCGTCACGAGTGGCGCAGCTTCGCGGCCGATGCGAGCCCCGCGCGGCGCAAGGCGGCATTCATGTGCGACACGTGCGCGTAGCCGCAACGCTGTGCCACGTCGTCGAGCGAGCTGCGGCCGTCGGTCAGCAACGCGCGCGCTCGCACGAGGCGGCGCTGCATCACCCAGGCGTGCGGCGCGACGCCGAAGCTCGCCCTGAACATTCGCGCAAAGTGGAACTCCGACAGGCAGGCCGCCTCGGCGAGTTCGGCCAGCGACACCCCGAGCGCAAGCCGTGCCTCCACGCAGTCGAGCACGCGCCGGCGCGCCGCCGGCGCGAGGCCGCCGCGCAGACCACGCTGCGGCAGGCGGTTCGTGGTGTGCTGGGCAAGCAACCGCGCCTGCAGATCGAGCGTCAACTCCTGAAGGCTCAACGCAGCATCCCGCTCGCGCCAATCCAGCGCCGCGATGCGCATGCACAGCGCGGCCAGCTCGTGGTCATGGAAGTAGATGTGCTCCACCAGCGACACCAGCCGCGGATCTTGATCGAACCAGCGCTCGGCCGCCTGCGCGAGTTGCAGGTGCGGCAGATAGATGTGCAGCAACTGCAGCGAGCCGTTGACGTCCCATTGCGACTCGTGCCCCGCCGGCAGGCTGCACAGCGCCCCCGGGGCCCCGCGCGCCGACGGCGCCTGGCGGCAGCGCACCGCCTGGCCGCCCTCGAGGTAGAAGGACAGCGTGTGGTGATCGGGCTTCATGTAGGCGGCCTGCGTGTCCGCATTGCCCCAGTGCGCCAGCCACACACCGCCGTGCAGTGCCAGCGCACGCCGCAACCGCGCCCGCGAACGCAGCAGCTCTGCACCCACGGCAAATTGGCTCACGGCTTGCATCGCCGCAGCTTACGACGCGCCGCGCCGGCATGCAGGCGACGGCGATGGAAATGCGCAAGTTCCTGCCATCGCTCGCGACGCCGCGACCGCAAACTGGCGGCCATGACGAGCGTCTGGCTTTACCTGTTGACCGTGCTGATCTGGGGCACCACGTGGATTGCGCTGAAGTGGCAGATCGGCATCGTGCCCATTCCTTGGTCGATCGCCTACCGCTTCTGGCTCGCGGCCGCGGTCTTGCTGCTGTGGCTCGCCTGGCGGCGCCAATGGCGCTGGCCGTCGCGCCGGGTGGCGCCCCTGTTGCTGTGCCAGGGGCTGTGCCTGTTCTGCCTGAACTTCGTGTGCTTCCTGTACGCGAGCCAGTGGATCGCCAGCGGCCTGGTGGCCGTCTGCTTCTCCACTGCGCCTCTTTGGAACGCCGTCAACGGCCGGCTGCTGCAGAACAAGCCGCTTGCGCCGCAGGTCTTGCTGGGCGGCGCGCTGGGTCTGGCGGGCCTGATGCTGTTGTTCGGCGGCGAACTCGCGCGCGACTGGGACCGCCCGCAGACGTTCTGGGGCCTGGGCCTCGCACTCGCCGGCACCTGCTGCTTTTCGCTGGGCAACCTGCTGTCGGGCGCGATGCAGAAGCTGGGGCAGACGCCGCTGCAGACCAACGCCTGGGCGATGCTGGTCGGCGCCAGCGTGATCGCGCTGTACGCGCTCGTCGCCGGCGAGCCGATGCGGTTCGACAGCTCGCCTCGATACGTCGGCGCCTGGCTTTACCTCGCCATCCCCGGCTCGGTGATCGGCTTCACCGCCTATCTGACCCTCGTCGGCCGGCTCGGCGCCGACCGCGCGGCCTACTGCACGGTGCTGTTTCCCGTCGTCGCGCTGAACGTCTCGGCCTGGCTCGAAGACTATGTGTGGACGTGGCCTGCGCTGCTCGGCCTGACGCTGGTCGCCATGGGCAACGTGGCGGTGTTCTGGCGCGGACGCCGCCCACGGCTCGTCTCAGCCTGAGACGGCGGCGCGGCTGCCGAAGATCGCCGTGCCGACCCGAACGATCGTGGCACCTTCGAGGATCGCGGCTTCGAGGTCGGCCGTCATGCCCATCGACAAGGTGTCGAGCAAGAGGCCGTCGGCCTGCAGTCGCTGCATCAGCCGGCGCAGCGCGGCATGCGGCATGCGCTGCGCCTCGAGCGCCTCGGCCGGCTCGGGGATCGCCATCAGGCCGCGCAGGCGCAACCGTGGCAGCGACGCCACCGCGCGAGCGAGCGCCGGCAGCTGCTGCGGGGCGACGCCGCTCTTGCTCGCCTCGCCGCTGATGTTGACCTGCAGGCACATCTGCAAGGGCGGCAGGTGGGCAGGCCGGTGCTCACTCAGCCGCTGCGCCGTCTTGAGCCGATCGACCGAGTGCACCCAGTCAAAGCGTTCGGCGACGATGCGCGTCTTGTTGCTCTGCAGCGGGCCGATGAGGTGCCATTCGATCCGGTCACGCAAGTCGGCGAGCGCACCGATCTTGTCTACCGCTTCTTGCACGTAGTTCTCGCCGAAGCATGTCTCGCCGGCAGCGACGGCCTCACGCACCGCGCCGGCCCCGAAGGTCTTGCTGACCACGAGCAGCGTGACGCTTTGCACAGGTCGTTGCGCGGCCGCACAGGCCGCGCCAATGCGAGCGCGCACTTGTTGTATGTTCGCAGCGATCGTCGCCATAATGCGCCGAGTATCCCGCAGGGCCTTGCGCGGCATCGACCAGGCCCGAGCGCACGAAGCGCCACTGCGCACCACTTCCGGATCTCATGGACATCACCCAACTGCTGGCGTTTTCGGTCAAGAACAAGGCCTCGGACCTGCACCTGTCGGCGGGCCTGCCACCGATGATCCGCGTGCACGGCGACGTGCGCCGCATCAACGTCGACCCGCTCGAGCACAAGCAAGTGCACGACATGGTCTACGACATCATGAACGACTCGCAGCGCAAGGCGTACGAAGAAACGCTCGAGTGCGACTTCTCGTTCGAGATCCAGGGCCTGGCGCGCTTTCGCGTCAATGCGTTCAACCAGAACCGCGGCTCGGGCGCGGTGTTCCGGACCATTCCGTCGAAGATCCTCACGCTGGAGCAGCTGAATACGCCCAAGGTGTTTGCCGAGCTCGCGCTGAAGCCGCGCGGCATGGTGCTCGTGACCGGGCCGACGGGCTCGGGCAAGTCGACCACGCTCGCCGCGATGGTCAACCACCTGAACGAAAACGAATACGGCCACGTTCTCACCGTCGAAGACCCGATCGAGTTCGTGCACGAATCGAAGAAGTGCCTCGTCAACCAGCGCGAGGTCGGCCCGCACACGCTGAGCTTCGCCAACGCGCTGCGCTCGGCGTTGCGCGAGGACCCGGACTGCATCCTGGTCGGCGAAATGCGCGACCTCGAAACGATCCGGCTCGCGCTGACCGCCGCCGAGACTGGCCACTTGGTGTTCGGCACGCTGCACACCTCGAGCGCGGCCAAGACCGTCGACCGCATCGTCGACGTGTTCCCGGCGGCCGAGAAGGAGATGGTGCGCGCGATGCTCTCGGAGTCGCTCGTCGCCGTCATCTCGCAAACGCTGTGCAAGCTGAAGGACGGCTCCGGCCGCGTCGCGGCGCACGAGATCATGCTGGGGACCGCGGCCGTGCGCAACCTGATTCGCGAGAACAAGGTGGCGCAGATGTACTCGGCCATCCAGACCGGCAACAGCATGGGCATGCAGACGCTGGACCAGAACCTCGCCGACCTGGTGCGCCGCAACATCGTCACCCCGGCCGAAGCACGCGGCAAGGCCAAGTTCCCGGAGAATTTCCCCGGGTGATCGACGTCATGGCGAGCCCTTCGTGAAGCGCCTGCTGGCCCGCATCAAGCGTGCGCCGACCCCGGCCGGTGCGGGCGATGACGCGGGCTTCTTCTCGTCGATCTATCAGGATCCGCCCGATCAGCCGCTCGCACTGACCTCGTGGCGCGAGCGGGCGACGCAGATCGGCGCGCAGCCGGCCGACCGCAAGCGAGGCGTCGAGATGTTCGCCGCACTGTGGGGCGCCGACCGGCACGTGGTGGCGCTGTCGGGCGACGAGCTGCAGCGCATGAGCCATTACCTCGAGTTCGTCCAGGTGCCGGTCGACCAGGAAGTCATCGGCCAGGATGAACTCGGCGATTACATGGCCATCGTGCTCGAGGGCACGTTGTCGGTCGACCGCAGCCAGCCCTGGGGCGGCAAGACGCGGCTGGCCGAGGCGCACGCCGGCGACATGCTGGGCGAGATGTCGCTGCTCGACGCCGGCGCGCGCTTTTCGTCGTGCCTCACGCTGACACCGTGCACGCTGGCGGTGGTCGACGCCAAGCGGCTGGACGAGATGATCAACCGCGAGCCACGGCTCGGCGTGGCGCTGCTCGCCTCGCTGTCGCGCCGGCTGTCGCTTCGTTTGCGCCAGGTGAGTGCGCGCCTGAGCGCCTTGCTGTCGCAGAATTAGCCTTCCTACCGAGGACCGCAGTATGGAAAGAGACCAGGCATCCAAATTCGTCAACGACCTGCTGCGCCTGATGGTGTCGCGCAACGGCTCGGACTTGTTCCTCACCGCGGACTTTCCGCCGGCCATCAAGGTCGACGGCAAGGTGACCAAGGTGTCGCCGCAGCCGCTGACCGGCCAGCACACGATGGCGCTCGCGCGCTCGGTGATGAACGACAAGCAGGCGGCCGAGTTCGAGAAGACCAAGGAGTGCAACTTCGCGGTCTCGCCGCAAGGCATCGGGCGCTTTCGCGTCAATGCCTTCGTGCAGCAGGGCCACGTGGGTCTCGTGCTGCGAACCATCCCGCAGACGCTGCCGACGATCGACTCGCTGAACCTGCCGCAGGTGCTGAAAGACGTGGCGATGACCAAGCGCGGCTTGGTCATCTTCGTCGGCGCCACCGGCTCGGGGAAGAGCACGTCGCTCGCCGCGATGGTCGACTACCGCAACGAAAATTCCTTCGGCCACATCATCACGATCGAGGATCCGGTGGAGTTCGTGCACCCGCACAAGAACTGCATTGTCACCCAGCGTGAAGTCGGTATCGACACCGAGGGCTGGGGCCAGGCGCTGAAGAACACGCTGCGCCAGGCACCCGACGTGATCCTGATGGGCGAGATCCGCGACCGCGAGACGATGGAGCACGCGGTCGCCTTCGCCGAAACCGGCCACCTCTGCATGGCCACACTGCACGCCAACAGCGCCAACCAGGCGCTCGACCGTGTCATCAACTTCTTCCCCGAAGAGCGCCGCGCCCAGTTGCTGATGGACTTGTCGCTCAACCTCAAGGGCCTGGTGTCGCAGCGCCTGCTGCCGCGGCAGGAGGGCAAGGGGCGCGTCGCCGCGGTGGAAATCATGCTCAACACGCCGCTGATCACCGAGCTGATCTTCAAGGGCGAGGTCTCGGAGATCAAGGAGATCATGAAGCGCTCGCGCGAGCTCGGCATGCAGACTTTCGACCAGGCGCTGTTCGATTTGTACGAGGGCCAGATGGTCACCTACGAAGACGCGCTGCGCAACGCCGATTCGGTCAACGACCTGCGTCTGCAGATCAAGCTGCACAGCCAGCGCGCGCGCAGCAGCGACCTGGCCGCGGGCACGGAACACCTCACGATCGTCTGAGGCGAACGTCACCGCAGCGGCCTCGTGCAGAATCCTGCGCGAGGCCGTTGTCGTTTCTGGAGATGCGAGCATGAGCAACAAAAGCTACGAACCGATCGCGCCGCACAGCGTCGCCTTCCTGGGGCTGGGCGTGATGGGCTACCCGATGGCGGGGCATCTGGCGCGCGCCGGGCACCGGGTGACGGTGTACAACCGCACGCAGGCCAAGGCGGCACAGTGGGTCGCGGAATACGGCGGCCGCAGTGTCGGCACGCCGAAAGAGGCGGCGGACGGCGCCGACATCGTGTTCTGCTGCGTCGGCAACGACGACGACCTGCGCTCGGTCGTACTGGGCAACGACGGCGCGTTGGCGGGCATGAAATCCGGCGCGATCTTCGTCGACCACACCACGGCCTCGGCGCAGGTGGCCCGGGAGCTGGACAGCGAAGCGCGCCAACGCGGCCTGCACTTCATCGACGCGCCGGTCTCCGGCGGCAACCTCGGCGCCATCAACGGCATGCTGACGGTGATGTGCGGCGGCGACGACAAGGCCTTCGCGACGATTCAGCCGGTGGCGATGGCGTTTTCGAAGGCGGTCACGCTGCTCGGCGAGAGCGGCGCGGGCCAGCTCGCGAAGATGGTCAACCAGATCGCGATCGCGGGCCTCGTGCAAGGCCTGGCCGAGGCGATCGCCTTCGGCGACAAGGCGGGCCTGGACATGAAGGCGGTGCTCGGCGTCATCGGCAAGGGCGCGGCGCAAAGCTGGCAGATGGACAACCGCGGCCCGACGATGATCGACGGCAAGTTCGACTTCGGCTTCGCGGTCGACTGGATGCGCAAGGACCTCGGCCTGGTGCTCGACGAAGCCAAGCGCAACGGCTCGCGGCTGCCCGTCACCGCGCTCGTGGATCAGTTCTATGCCGACATCCAGGCGATGGGCGGCAACCGCTGGGATACGTCGAGCCTGATCAGGCGATTGCGCTGATCGGCGCCTTCAGGCTGGGAGCGGGAGAAGGGGCCTACTTTGCCGGCGCCTTCGGCGCCAGGTCGGCGAGTTCTTGCTCGGTGAGGATCTCCAGCACGCGCACCACCCGCTGCACGCCGCTCACGCCGCGCGTGATCTCCACCGCGCGGTTGGCTTCGCGCTCGGTCACTCGGCCCATCAGGTAGACCGTCCCGCGCTCGGTCACGACCTTGAAGGAGTTGGCGAAGATGTCCTTCGCGTCGACGAACGACGCCTTCACTTTGCTCGTGAGGATGGCGTCGTTCGAGCGGCTGGTGAGCGAGCTCGCGCCCATCACCTGCAGTTCGTTGACGGTAGAGCGCACGTTCTCGACGCGCTGCACCGCCTGCTCGACCGCCGCCTTGTCCGCATCGGACTGCACCTCGCCGGTGATCAGCACCATGCGGTTGTAGCTGGTCGCACTGACGTGGCCGCGGTCGCCCATGACCTCGCGGATGCGGTTCATCGCCTTCAGCTCGATCGCCTGATCCTCGATCTGCGCACCCGAAGTGCGACGGTCGGTGGCCATCAGCGTGCCGCCGAGCATCGCGCCGCCGACGACCAACGGAGCGCAGGCCGTGAGGGCCGCAGAAGCAGCGATGGCGCCGATCACCACTGTCGTCCGAAAAGAGAGAGTCATGTGTTGTCCTGTTCTCCCAGGAGCTGCAGATCCACCGCATCGCACAGGCAGTGCAAGACGAGCTGATGAACTTCCTGGATGCGTGCGCTGCGTTCGTGCGGCACGCAGATGTGCACGTCGGTTTCGGTCAGTTGCTCGCCCATGCGGCCGCCGCCGCGGCCGCTCAGCGCAATCACCGTCATCTCCTTGGCGTGTGCCGCCTCCACGGCGGCGAGCACGTTGGCCGAGTTGCCGCTGGTGGAGATGGCCAGGAGCACGTCGCCGGGGTTGCCCAGCGCCTGCACCTGCTTGGAGAAGATCGCGTCGAAGGCGTAGTCGCTGCCGACCGCTGTGAGGATGGACGAATCGGTGGTCAGCGCGATCGCCGCCAAGCCGGGCCGCTCACGCTCGAAGCGGCCGATGAATTCGGCCGCAAAACGCTGTGCGTCGCTGGCCGAGCCGCCGTTGCCGCAGGCGAGTACCTTGCCGCCGCCGGTGATGCAGCCAACGATCGCGCTGACGGCGTCGGCAATCGGCTTGGCGAGGGTTTCCGCGGCAGCGTACTTGAGATCGGCGCTGTCGAAGAATTGCTGCTGAATGCGTTGCTCGAGCATGGGGCTGGATGATAAGTCACCCTCCGTGCAACCGCGGCCATCCGCTCACGCGGCATCGAAGGCCGCGCGCAGCCATTCGACGTGCTCGCCATCGATCGCCACGACGTCGAAGCGGCAGGGCGGCGGCGACGCCACCGCGCGCAGGAAGTGCTGCGCCGCGAGCACGATGCTGCGCTGCTTGCTGCGACTGACGCTGGCCGCCGCACCGCCGAAGGCGCGGCTCGAGCGCGAGCGCACCTCGACGAAGACCAGCGTGCCGTCGGCGTCGCGCAGGATCAGGTCGACTTCGCCGCCACGCGCGCGCGGGCCGGCCGCGACCCGATAATTGCGCCGCACCAGCGTCAGTCCGTGGCGCTTCAAGTGGGCGAGCGCGCGTGCTTCGCCTTCATCGCCCAACCCCTTCGTGGTGACCGTCGTGACCAACTCGAACGCCTCGCTGTTGTTGCAGGCCGCCGCGGCGGCGGCTGGCTCGCAGCAGTATCCCGCAGGCGCGCTGTACGTCGTCGCCACGCCGATCGGCAATCTCGCCGATCTCAGCCTGCGTGCCATCCACGTGCTGGCGCTGGCCGATGCCGTGGCCTGCGAAGACACCCGCCACAGTGCGCCGTTGCTGCGCCACCTGGGGCTCGACAAGCCGCTGCTGGCCGTGCACGAGCACAACGAGCGCGACGCGGCGCAAGCCGTGCTCGCGCGGCTCGCCCGCGGCGAACGTGTGGCTTACGTGAGCGATGCGGGCACGCCAGCGGTCAGCGATCCGGGTGCCGTGCTGGTGGCGGCCGTGCAGGCGGCCGGGCTTCTGGCCGTGCCGATTCCGGGCGCCAGCAGCGCGGTCGCCGCGCTCAGCGTCGCCGGCGACACGCGCAGCGCCGGCTTCCAGTTCGTCGGCTTCCTGCCGACGCGCGCGGCCGAGCGCGCGGCCGCACTGCAGCATCTTTGCGCCGCGCCTTCGGCGCAGGTGATGTTCGAGGCGCCGCACCGCATCGAAGCCCTGGCGCGCGACTTGTCCGCCGCCGCGCCGCAACGCCGCGTCACGCTGTGCCGCGAGCTGACCAAGCAATTCGAAACCGTGGCGACCATGCCCACGGCGGACCTGCCGGCGTGGCTGGCTGCCGACGCGAATCGGCTTCGCGGCGAGTTCGTGCTGGTGCTGCATGCGCCCGAGGCCGC
>CAJPFZ010000277.1 GCA_905339355.1 Burkholderiaceae bacterium | reverse complement strand
CCGGAATACTCGGAATAGACGTAAAGACCCTTTACCGCAAACTCAAGCAATACGGGATATCCTGAAGCCCGGGCTTCTCTCTTCCCCAGAGGTCATTATGCCATGTCGCGCGTCGCATAATGCCCTGCCGTAATCCTTCATAAAACAAAAAAGATTGTAAAAACCGTTGGTTCTCCTCTGGCACGCCGTTTGCGTTTAGGAAGCCCCATGAGATTCCTTATCGTAGACGATGACCGCTACATGATGACCCTGGTCGCCTCCATCCTCAAAAAGCATAAGGTCGAGGTCGTAAGTCATTCAAACATAGGCGACGCGCTCCGGAACCTCATAGAAGAGGATTTCGACGGGGTGCTGCTGGACCTGCATCTGCCGGGCATGGACGGCCTCAGCGCTATCCCGCTCGCCAGGCAGATAAGGCCGGAGATAAACATAGGGCTGATGACCGGAGATACGAGCCCGGAGGTGCGCGCGAGGGCTCTTACAGGCGGAGCCGACTTCTTTTTTCAAAAGCCCGCCGACCTGAATAACCTTTGGGAAGTCATCAGGGGCTGCAAGAGAAAGGAGAATTAGATGTCCAAGGTCCTGCAACTTGTCGGCTTCAGAAATGGAGACGAGTTCTTCGGAGTACCCATAAGCAAGGTCAGGGAGATAGTAAGGGTGCCGGAGATTACGCCGGTTCCGGATATGCCCGAGTTCCTCAAGGGCGTCATCAACTTGAGGGGCAGGATTGTCGCGGTGGTCGATATGAGCAGGCGTCTGGGGACGGCAGGCCCCGGGGCCAAAAAGGCGAACCGGGTGCTGATACTCGAGTTGGGCGGCAGCCTCACGGGGCTCATAGTCGATTCGGTATCGGAAATTGTAAAAATCGACGAGGAGTCAATAGAGCCGCCGCCCGAGATGATATCGTCCATCGGGGCGGAATACGTGACCGGAGTCGGCAAGCTCAAGGACAGGCTATTCATTCTTCTGGAGATAGACAAGCTCATGAAGCCCGAGGAGATGCTCAGGGTCAGGGCGGCTGACATGATAGACGGCGCTGAAGATGCGGTTTCGGCAGCCGGTTGACGCGGGTACCAGCCCGCTTGAACGCGGGCTTTCAAATTTCCACGGAGGCGATGATGACTAAGATAGGCAGGAAATTGCTCCTCGGTTTCATGGTGATTATCGCGCTGACGATAGGGTTCAGCGGGATAATTTACCTTTTGATGGGCAAGCTCTCGGGCAGTATAGCGGAGATGAACGAGTACGGCGAGCAGCAGGCAGCGGCCGGGGACCTGAGTTACAGCATCACCTGGCTGACCATGCCGGGCAACGATTACATCATAACCGGAGAAAAAAAATATCTGGACGAATTCAACAGCCAGTCGCGCCAGGTTGACGGCGACTTCAGGAAGATGGAGGCCCTTGACCTCTCTGAAAAGGAAAAAGAGCTTGTAAGGGACCTGCACGCGTTCTCCGACGGCGTCAAGACGTCCGGGCAGAAGATCTTCGAGATAGAGCGTCCGGTGGGCGACCCCGCAGCCGCCGAGCTCATGAAGGAGATGGACTACAAATACGCGGCCCCGGCCGCTGAAAAGCTGATGGAACTTGTCGGCATGATAAAAGACAAAAGGGCCGTTGCCAGCAAGAACGCGGCAGACGCCAGGTTCATGATGAATATGACCATCGTCGCCGGGGCGTTCCTCACCGCCTGCATTTCCATCATGATAGCCTTCCTCATAGCGCGTTCCATCTCCAGGCCCATTGGCGAGATATCCGAGGCGGCCCGGAAGATATCAAGAGGCGAGCTGGACAGCGACGTCTCCGTGAAGTCGAACGACGAGATAGGTGTCCTTGCGGATTCTTTCAGGGGGATGATCCAGTACCTGAAGGGCATGGCGCATACCGCCGAGGCCATAGCCGAGGGCGACCTCACAAGGGAGGTGGAGCCGAAGTCTGAAAAAGACGTTCTAGGCAACGCCTTCAACAGGATGATAAAGGGGCTCGGCAGCATAGTAAGCCAGGTAAGGAACGGCTCCGAGCAGATAGCCTCCGCCTCTGC
>CAJPFZ010000276.1 GCA_905339355.1 Burkholderiaceae bacterium | reverse complement strand
GGGCCGCCCCCGGCAGTGCCGCGCTCACTCGGGCGATCGATCCTCGTCGTCCGGCATGACCGGCTCCCTCGCGCGGGTCGTCGAGAAGATCTTGTCGAAGAAGAGGTCGGCTCGCTCCTGCCCGCACTCGCGAGCGATCGTCTCGGCGCAGCGCTCGCACCAGTCGAGCAAGGCCGCACTCGAGTCGATGTCGCGCGCGGCGGCGCGCAGTGCGGGGTCGTCGCGCGCCAGCATCACGCAGGCCAGTTCGACCGCATACCAGGTGGCGGACTGCAGCGGCAAACGGGCCGGCAGCCAATGCGTGGCGGGCGCCGGTGCGGCGCGCCGCGTGCGGTCGCCGTCGTCATCTTCTGACGCAGACTCGCCGAACGCCACCAGGCCCTGCGCACGCAGCCGGTGCAAGGCGCCGGTCCGCAGCCCGAGCGCGCGGGCCACGCTTTCCAGCTCGACGATGTGGCGCCGGCCGTCCACCGTCGCCAGCAGCACGCGGTGGGCGAGGTCCAGGGGTGCCGAGGGCTCGGTCAGCCACTCGCTTGCCATCGGTGTCCGGGTGGGTGTGAGCTCGTGTCTCATCGCGATCAAGGCGAGGTCGATGACGGGAGTCTGGCGCTCGCCTGTGACCCGCGTTTGACACACGGCTCCAAGGGTCATGCGGGAAAACCACGGCGCGGCCGATAGGCGGCTACTACCCGGGCACGACACGCGGCGTGAAGAATGCCGCCATCCGACCCGAATCTTTTCGAAAGGCAGAGACGATGAGCAAGATCCTGATGCTGTGTGGCGACTTCGTCGAAGACTACGAGGTCATGGTGCCGTTCCAGGCGCTGCAGGCCGTGGGGCACACGGTGCATGCCGTGGCGCCGGACAAGAAGAGCGGCGACTTCGTGATGACCGCGATTCACGACTTCGAGGGGCAGCAGACCTACAGCGAGAAGCCCGGCCATCGCTTCACGCTCAACATGAGCTTTGCCGACGTCGACCCGGCGCGCTACGACGCGCTGGTGGTACCGGGCGGGCGCGCGCCGGAGTACCTGCGCATGAATGCGCGGGTGGTCGAGATCACCCGTCACTTCCTCTCCGCCGGCAAGCCGCTGGCCGCCATCTGCCACGGCGCGCAGCTGCTGGCCGCCACCGGCATGATCAAGGGCCGCAAGGTCAGCGCCTACCCGGCCTGCCAGGTCGAGGTCGAGCTGGCCGGCGCCGAGTACATGGGCATCGCCATCGACCAGGCGGTGACGGACGGTGCGCTGGTGACGGCCCCCGCCTGGCCCGCGCACCCGGCCTGGATCGCGCAGTTCCTCGCCGTGCTGGGAACCCGCATCAGCCTGTAGCATCGCAGCACCCTGGAGGCCGCCATGTGCAAGATCTTCATCAGCGCCGATCCGTCGAGCTACGAAAGCCGCACGCGCTCGGTGCGGCTGCATGGCGTGGTCACCAGCATCCGGCTGGAGAACCTGCACTGGTCGGTGCTCGAAGAGATCGCCGGCCGCGACGGCATGACGGTGGCGCAGCTGATCGAGAAGCTCTATGACGAACTGGTGGTCGAGCGCGGCGCGGTCGGCAACTTCTCGTCGTTCCTGCGCGTGTGTGCGCTGCGCTACGAGAACCTGATCGCCGACGGCCGCATTCCGCGCGACCCGGCCGTGCCGATCCGCTCGCTTGACACCGATCGTGTGCTCGACGGCCTTGCCCGGCCGGCGCCGCACCGGCCGGACCGGCCCGCAGCTTCTGTGTCGCACAAGCGCACGCACTGAACTTGACGCCGCAACGGGGCGCCCGGGCGGAGCGCGCTATGCGCGTCGATCGCCGGTCGGACGGGAGGCGCGCATGAAGAGGAACACCGACAGGCCGCAGCCCGGCCCGAGCAGCACGGCGGCTGCGAAGCTCCATCGCACGCGCCGCCACCCGACCGACGCGGCTTCGACCCACATGAAGGTCAGCACCGCCGCCGTGGCAGCCCACAGTACGGGGTTGGCCAGCATCGAGCGCGGTCCGAGCCAGCCCATGAGTCCCGCAAGCCACAGCAAACCCGTGACGGCGGCCACGGCGAGATAGAGCAGTGCCCCTGCATCAGCTCGCGGCGCGACGGCATGCACCGGCACGGCCGGCTCCCTCGGGGCCGCCGCTGATTGTTCTTGCGCGGCGTCGGTCGCCGGCCGAGAGGCGGGTTCGCCCTCGACACATTCGCGCATGAAACGGCCGATGCGCCGCGTGGCCTCGCGAGCCTGTGGCAGGAAGTCGAAACCCGCAAACACATGCGGCATGCCGTGCCACACCAGCAGCTGCGCGCTCGGGCAGCGGTGAGCCACGCGCACCGAGTCGTCGAGCAGCAGCTCGGTGCTGCCGACGATCAGCAGCAGCGGCGGCATGCCCGCGTAGTCGCCGAACACCGGCGAGACATGCGGGTGCGTGCACAACTCGGGCTGCGGCAGGTAGGCCGGCGCCAACCCGTCCACCAGGTCGGCGCTGAACATGTCGTCGATGCCGTCGTTGCGCCGCAGCGAGTCGCCGCTGAACGTGAGATCGGCCACCGGCGACAAGGCGACGGCGCCGGCCGGCATTGGCAGCCCTTCGTCGCGCGCGCGAAGCAGCAGCGCGAGCGTGAGGTTGCCGCCCGCCGAATCGCCAGCCACGACGATGCGGCCGGGCTCGACGCCCTG
>CAJPFZ010000275.1 GCA_905339355.1 Burkholderiaceae bacterium | reverse complement strand
CAGCAAGGGCACCAATGTCGGCGCGACGGTGGCCGCCATCATGGGCCTCGGCGCCGACAAGGCGCCGGCCCGGCTGGTCGTGATCCTCGGCGGCGACGGCAAGGGGCAGGACTTCGCGCCGCTCGCGGACCCGGTGGCGCGTCATGCACGCGCGGTTGCCACGATCGGGCGCGATGCCGCCGCGCTCGAACAGGCGCTCGGCAGCACCGGTGTGCCGCTGCAACGCCACGAAACGCTGCAAGCGGCCACACGCTGGGCCTTCGAACGCGCCCACGCCGGCGACGCGGTGCTGCTGAGCCCGGCCTGCGCGAGCCTGGACATGTTCCGCAACTACGGCCACCGCGCCGAGGTGTTCGTTGCCGAGGTGCGCGCGATGGCGGCCGAGCGGGGTGCGTTGTCATGACCGCCGCTGCCCGCTTCGGCCTCGACGCACTGAAGGAGCGCGTCGCGTCGCTCTGGCGGCGCGATGCCGATGCCCGTTCGACGCGGGTGCCCGTGCGCGACTGGATCAACGTCTCCAACGGCCAGCCGGCGCGTCTGCTCGGTTTCGACCAGAGCCTGGTGTGGGTGGTGGTCGCGCTGCTCGCGCTCGGCATGGTGATGGTCTACAGCGCCTCGGTGGCGCTGCCCGACAACCCGAAGTTCGCGCGCTACGCGTCGACCTACTTCCTCGCTCGCCACATCGGCGCGATCGTCATGGCCTCGCTGGCGGCGCTGGTGGCGGTGCAGGTGCCGATGAGCTTCTGGGAGAAGGCGTCGCCGTGGATCTTCGTCGCCTCGCTGTTGCTGCTGGTGATCGTGCTGATCCCGCAGGTCGGCCGAGTCGTCTATGGCGCGCGCCGCTGGATCCCGCTCGGCTTCACGAGCTTCCAGCCCTCCGAACTCGCCAAGCTCGCGATCGCGATGTACGCGGCGGGCTACATGGTGCGCAAGATCGAGGTCAAGGAGAACTTCGGGCGCGCGGTGTTGCCGATGGCGGTGTCGCTGGCGGTGGTGGGGCTGCTGCTGCTGGCCGAACCCGACATGGGCGCCTTCCTCGTGATCGCGGCGATCGCGATGGGCATCCTGTTTCTGGGCGGCGTCAACGGCCGCATGTTCCTGCTGATCACCGCGGTGCTGGCCGGCGCCTTCGTGCTGATGATCACCACCAGCGAGTGGCGGCGCGAGCGCATCTTCGCCTACCTGAACCCCTGGGACGAGAAGTACACATTGGGCAAGGCCTACCAGCTGTCGCACTCGCTGATCGCCTTCGGCCGCGGCGAGATCTTCGGCCAGGGCCTGGGTTCGAGCGTCGAGAAGCTGCACTACCTGCCGGAGGCGCACACCGATTTCCTGCTCGCGGTGATCGGCGAGGAACTCGGCTTCATCGGCGTGGCCTGCGTGATCTGCGCCTTCTTCTGGCTCTCGCGGCGCGTGTTCCACATCGGCCGCCAGGCGGTCGCGCTGGACCGGGTGTTCGCCGGGCTGTTTGCCCAAGGCATCGGCATATGGATCGGCTGGCAGGCGTTCATCAACATGGGCGTGAACCTGGGCGTGCTCCCGACCAAGGGGCTGACGTTGCCGCTGATGAGCTACGGCGGCTCGGCGATCGTGATGAACATGGTCGCGCTGGCGATCGTGCTGCGGGTGGACATCGAGAACCGGCAGCTGATGCGGGGAGGCCGCGCATGAGCACGCCGGGCCGCCCCGAGGGCTCATACCGGAGTGCGCAGCACGAAGGTACTCCAGTGAGCGCGCGCCACCTCGTCATCATGGCCGCCGGCACGGGCGGCCACGTGATCCCCGGCCTTGCCGTCGCACGCGAGATGCAGCAGCGCGGCTGGACGGTCAGCTGGCTGGGCACGACCCACGGCATGGAAAACAAGCTGGTGCCGCCGTCGGGCATTCCGATGGACAACATCACCTTCAGCGGCGTGCGCGGCAAGGGCGTGGTGCACACGATGACCGGCGGCATCCGCATGCTCGGCGCGTTCTGGCGCTGCCTGCAGATCCTGCGCGCGCGGCGCGCGAACGCGGTGCTTGGCATGGGTGGCTACGTCACCTTTCCGGGCGGCGTGATGGCCGCGCTGCTGGGCAAGCCGCTGATGCTCGTCAACGCCGACGCTGGCCTGCTGATGAGCAACAAGGCGCTGCTGCCGGTAGCCGACCGCATCGCATTCGGCTTCGATGGCGAGGCAGTGGCGAAGATCAAGCAGGCGATCGTCACCGGAAACCCGGTGCGCGCCGAGATCGAGAGCCTGCCCGCGCCGGACCAGCGGTTCGCCGGCCGCAGCGGCCCGCTGCGTGTGCTCGTGGTGGGTGGCAGCCTCGGCGCCAGGGCGCTCAACGACGCCGTGCCGCAGGCGCTCGCGCTGATCGAGCAAGCGCAGCGTCCGCAGGTGACGCACCAGACCGGCCAGGCCAACCATGCCGCCGTGCAGGCCGCCTACGCGCAGGCCCAGCTGCAGGCCGAGGTGCTGCCTTTCATCGACGACATGGCGCGCCGGCTGGCTGAATGCGACGTGATCATCTGCCGCGCCGGCGCGGTAACGGTCAGCGAGCTGTGTGCCGCCGGCGTCGCGGGTGTGCTGGTGCCGCTTGTCGTGAGCACCACCTCGCACCAGCGCGACAACGCGCAATGGCTGGCGTCGCACGGCGCCGGCATCCATCTTCCGCAAGGCGAGCTGTCGCCCGGCAGACTGGCCGAGCTGCTGGGCGGCCTCACGCGCGACGCCTTGCTCGCGATGGCGACGAAGGCACGTGCGCTCGCCCGGCCGAAAGCCGCGGCACGTGTCGCAGACGAACTCGACAGATTGGCGGTCGCCGGATGAAACACGCCGTCAAGCACATCCATTTCGTGGGCATCGGCGGCGCCGGCATGAGCGGCATCGCCGAGATCCTGCACAACCTCGGCTACACCGTCTCGGGTTCGGACCAGAACGACGGCCCGGTGACGCAGCGCCTTGCCTCGCTGGGCATCCGCATCGCCATCGGGCACGACGCCGGCAACATCGCGGGAGCCGGTGCGGTGGTCACGTCGACCGCGGTGAAGTCCGACAATCCCGAGGTCATCGCGGCACGCGCGAAACACGTGCCGGTGGTGCCGCGCGCGGTGATGCTGGCCGAGCTGATGCGCCTGAAGCAGGGCATTGCAATCGCCGGCACGCACGGCAAGACCACGACGACCAGCCTCGTCACCAGCGTGCTGGCCGAAGCCGGCGTCGATCCGACGTTCGTGATCGGCGGCAAGCTGAACGCGGCCGGCGCGAACTCGGCACTGGGCAAGGGCGACTACATCGTCGTCGAAGCCGACGAGTCGGATGCGTCGTTCCTCAACCTGATGCCGGTCATGGCGGCGGTGACGAACATCGACGCCGACCACATGGACACCTACGGCCATGACTACGCGAAGCTGAAGCAGGCTTTCGTCGAGTTCCTGCACCGCATGCCCTTCTACGGCGCGGCCATCCTGTGCTGCGACGACCCCGGCGTGCGTTCGATCATCCCGATGATCTCGCGGCCGATGGTGACCTACGGCTTCGGCGAAGACGCGATGGTGCGCGCCGTCGACGTGCGCGCCGAAGACGGCCGCATGCAATTCATGGTGATCCGCCACAACGGCATCCGCATGCCCGACATTCAGGTCACGCTGAATCTGCCCGGCGAGCACAACGTGCTGAACGCGCTGGCGACGATCGCGGTGGCCACCGAACTCGAACTGCCCGACGCGCCGATGGTCAAGGCGCTGGCCGAGTTCCGCGGAGTCGGCCGCCGCTTCCAGCGCTACGGCGACCTGCCGGCGCACGATGGCGGCACGTTCACCCTGATCGACGACTACGGCCACCACCCGGTCGAGATGGCCGCGACGCTGGCGGCTGCGCGAGGCGCCTTTCCCGGCCGGCGCCTCGTGCTCGCCTTCCAGCCGCACCGCTACACGCGCACCCGCGACTGCTTCGAAGACTTCGTCAAGGTCATCGGCACGGCTGACGCGGTGCTGCTGGCCGAGGTCTATTCGGCCGGCGAAGCGCCGATCGTCGCGGCCGACGGCCGCGCGCTGGCACGTGCGCTGCGAGTGGCCGGCAAGGTCGACGCGGTGTTCGTCGACGAGATCAACGACATGCCGCAGGCGATCGCCGACCACGTGCGTGGCGGCGACGTCGTGATCGCGATGGGGGCGGGGACGATCGGCAACGTGCCCGCAAAGGTCGTGGAGATGTTGAAAGGACCCACGCCATGAATATCGATGTCAAAGGCCTCGGCAAGGTGGCTGTGCTGTTCGGCGGCGATTCGGCCGAGCGCGAGATCTCCGTCATGTCTGGCACGGGAGTGCTCGCAGCGCTGCAGTCGCAAGGCGTGGACGCGCACGCCTTCGATCCGGCCGAGCGCGATCTCTCCGAACTCAAGCGCGAGGGCTTCGCGCGCTGCTTCATCGCCTTGCACGGCCGCCATGGCGAGGACGGCTCGGTGCAGGGCGCTCTCGAGCTGCTGGGCATCCCCTACACCGGCTCGGGCGTGATGGCCTCGGCGATCGCGATGGACAAGGTGATGACCAAGCGCGTGTGGATCGCCGAAGGGCTGCCGACGCCGCGCCATGTCTGGCTCGCGCCCGACAAGCAGACGCGCGAGCGTGTCATCTTCGTCCCCGACGAACTCGGGTTGCCGCTGATCGTGAAGCCGCCGCGCGAGGGCTCGTCGATCGGCGTCACCAAGGTCACCGGCTATTCGCAGATGCAGGACGCCGTCACGCTGGCCGCGAAGTACGACCCCGACGTGCTGTGCGAGGAGTTCATCGACGGCGACGAGGTCACCTGCGCGGTGCTGGGGCAGGGCGAACACGCGCAGGCGCTGCCCGTGATCCGCATCGTGGCGCCCGAAGGCGCTTACGACTACCAGAACAAGTACTTCACCGACGAGGTCAGCTATCTCTGCCCGAGCGGGCTGCCGGACGACGAGGAGCGCGAGATCCAGCGCATCGCCGTGGCGGCCTACACGACGCTCGGCTGCCGCGGCTGGGGCCGCGCCGACCTGATGATCCGAAGGGCCGACCGCAAGCCCTTCCTGCTCGAGATCAACACCTCCCCGGGCATGACGTCGCATTCGCTCGTGCCGATGTCGGCCAAGGCCGCGGGCATGAGCTACGAGCAGTTGTGCGTCACCCTGCTGTCGAACGCCGGGCTGGACACCTCCCGTTCCTGACACATGGCCGCCACCACCGCCTACCGCCCCGACCCGTCGCCGATCCCCGGCGACGTGTGGCTGATGCACGCCACCGCGAACACCCTGTTCGTCGTGGCGGGGCTGGCGCTGGTGGCCCTGGCACTGAACGTGATGATGCGGCTGCCGGCGTTTGCGCTGAAGGCGATCCGGGTCGAAGGCGAGGTCACGCGCAACAGCGTCTCGACGATCCGCGCCAACGCGGCGCCGCAGCTGGCAGGCAACTTCTTCACCACCGACCTGCAGAGCAACAAGCGCGCCTTCGAGTCGGTGCCGTGGGTGCGCCAGGCCGTGGTACGGCGCGTGTGGCCCAACCGGCTGGCGGTCCACCTGGAAGAACACCGGCCGGCGGCAGTGTGGAGCGGCAGAGAAGGCGCCGCCGACAAGCTCGTGAACAGCTTCGGCGAGGTGTTTGAAGCGAACCTCGGCGATGTCGAGGACGACAGCTTGCCAGCGCTCAGCGGGCCCGAGGGCAGCTCGGCCCACATGCTGTCGATGCTGAGCCAGCTCGGCCGCTTGTTCGAACCGCTCGATGCCCAAGTGGTCGCGCTCTCGCTGTCGGGCCGCGGATCGTGGCGCGCCGAGCTCGACACCGGCGCGCAGATCGAGTTCGGGCGCGGCAGCGACGACGAGGTGCTGGCGCGCACCGAGCGTTTCGTCGCCACCGTGACCCAGGTGAGCTCGCGATACCAGCGGCCACTCGAATACGCGGACCTGCGGCACAACGACGGATATGCGGTCCGGCTCAAGGGCATCACCACGGTGATCCCGAAGGCGAACGATCAGAAGAACTAGGGGCAGACATGGCCAAGGAATACAAGGATCTGGTGGTCGGGCTGGACATCGGGACCGCCAAGGTGATGGCGGTGGTGGCCGAGGTGCTGCCGAACGGCGAGCTGCGCGTGGCGGGGTTGGGCGTGGCGCCCACGCATGGCCTCAAGCGCGGCGTCGTCGTCAACATCGACGCGACGGTGCAGTCGATCCAGCAGGCGCTCAAGGAGGCCGAGATGATGGCCGACTGCAAGATCACGCACGTCTACACCGGCATCACCGGCAGCCACATCCGCGGGCAGAACTCCACCGGCATGGTGATCGTGCGCGACAAGGAAGTGACGCCGGTCGACGTGGCGCGCGTGGTCGAGACTGCCAAGGCGATCAACATCCCCAACGACCAGCGGCTGCTGCTGGTCGAGCCGCAGGAGTTCGTGATCGACGGCCACGAGGTCAAGGAGCCTATCGGCATGAGCGGCGGCCGGCTCGAGGTCAAGGTGCACATCGTGACCGGCGCGCAGAGCGCCGCCGAGAACATCGTCAAGTGCGTTCGCCGCTGCGGGCTCGAGGTCGATCAGCTGGTGCTGAACCCGAGCGCCTCCAGCCACGCGGTGCTCACCGAGGACGAGAAGGACCTCGGCGTCGCGCTCGTGGACATCGGCGCGGGCACCACCGACGTCGCGATCTTCACCGACGGCGCCATTCGCCACACCGCGGTGATCCCGATCGCCGGCGACCTGATCACGAGCGACATCGCGATGGCGCTGCGCACGCCGACCAAGGACGCGGAAGAGATCAAGGTCGAGTACGGCGTGGCCAAGCAGCTGCTGGCCGACCCGTCCGACCAGCTCGAGGTGCCGGGCCTCGGCGACCGTGCGCCGCGCATGCTGAGCCGCCAGGCACTGGCGGGCGTGATCGAGCCGCGCATCGAGGAGATCTATTCGCTCGTGCACCAGGTGATCCGCGAGAGCGGCTACGAGGAGCTGCTCTCGTCGGGCATCGTCGTCACCGGCGGCGCGGCGGTGATGCCGGGCATGGTGGAACTCGGCGAAGACATCTTCCTGAAGCCCGTGCGCAAGGGCATCCCGACCTACAGCGGCGCGCTGTACGACATGGTCGCCAACCCACGTTCGGCCACCGTGATGGGCCTGCTCGAAGAAGCGCGCCTGGCACGCTCGCGCGGCATGCGCGCGGCGCAGCAGGCGGGGTCGGTGAAGACGCTCTTCGGCCGGGCCAAGGACTGGTTCCTCGGAAACTTTTGAGTGAGGCACAGCATGACCCCGACTCATCGTGATCCGTCGACAACGTCCGTTCGCCCTGAGGTCCGACCAGTCCTGAGGTATCGAAGGAAGGGCCTGCGCAGGTCGTGGGAGGGCTTCGATACCTCAGCCCGAACGGGCGTTGGTGCCGTGCGCGCATTCAAGGCACACAGCCCACCCGACACATCACCAAGCCAACGACCTAGGACCCCGGCTCCACCGGGTCACCAAGGCGAATACCAAGCATCGGCGGGAAACACGACATACATGGCAACTGCATTGAAGGAGTCTCAGACATGGCAATCGAAATGATCGAAGAATTCGACCTCGGCACACAGATCAAGGTGATCGGCGTGGGTGGCGGCGGCGGCAATGCCGTCGACCACATGATTGCGCAGGGGGTTCAAGGCGTGGAGTTCATCTGCGCGAACACGGACGCGCAGGCCCTCAACCGCTCGGCCTCGCACCAGCTGATCCAGCTCGGCACCACCGGCCTCGGCGCCGGCGCCAAGCCGGAGGCGGGGCGCGCGGCGGCCGAAGAGGCGGTGGACCGCATCCGCGGCGCCATCACCGGCGCCAACATGCTGTTCATCACGGCCGGCATGGGCGGCGGCACCGGCACTGGCGCGGCACCGGTGATCGCGCGCGTGGCCAAGGAGATGGGCGTGCTGACGGTGGGCGTGGTCACCAAGCCGTTCGACTTCGAGGGCACGCGCCGCATGAAGGCGGCCGACGCCGGCCTGGCGGAACTCGAAGCCAACGTCGACTCTCTGATCGTCATCCTCAACGACAAGCTGCTCGACGTGCTGGGCGACGACGTGACGCAGGACCAGGCGTTCGCGCATGCCAACGACGTGCTGAAGAACGCCGTCGGCGGCATCAGCGACATCATCCACGTGCCGGGGCTGGTCAACGTCGACTTCGAGGACGTGAAGACGGTGATGAGCGAGCCGGGCAAGGCGATGATGGGCACCGCCATCGCGCAGGGGCCGGACCGCGCCAACAAGGCTGCGGAAGCGGCCGTGGCCTGCCCGCTGCTGGAAGGCATCGACCTGTCGGGCGCGCGCGGCGTGCTGGTGCTGATCGCGGCCAACCGCACCACCTTCAAGCTCAGCGAGAGCCGCAATGCGATGAACTGCATCCGCCGCTATGCGGCCGAGGATGCACATGTCATCTACGGCACGGCCTACGACGAGAGCCTGGGCGACCAGCTGCGCGTCACCGTGATCGCCACCGGCCTGTCGCCGCAGAAGCGCCAGGCCGCGCCGATCCAGGTGGTGCACAGCGCGCCGGTGATGCAGCGCACGGGCACCGACAACCTGCCGATCCTGACGCAGCCGGTGCAATCCAGCCCCGCCCACGACTACAGCCAGCTGACCACGCCCAGCGTGTGGCGCAATGGCCGCACTGCCGCGGCGAAGGTCGATGCGCTGGCCAGCAACGGGATGGACGAGATCGAGATCCCGGCCTTCCTGCGAAAGCAAGCCGATTGAGGCCCTACGTCATCCCGGCGAAGCCGGGATGACGTCTCGTTGGCCTCACTAGAATGCCTCCCATGCTCGCCCAACGCACCCTCAAGTCCCTCACCCGCGCGGTGGGAGTCGGCGTGCATGGGGGGCAGCGCGTCGAACTCACCTTGCGTCCCGCGCCGCCGGACACCGGCATCGTATTCCGCCGGGTCGACCTGCCGTCGCCGGTGGACATCAAGGTCGACCCCTTCGCCGTCACCGACACGCGGCTCGCCACCACCCTGACGCCGAAGGATGATCCGGGCGGCCCGGCGGTGAAGACGGTCGAGCATTTCCTCTCGGCCTGCTCAGGTCTC
>CAJPFZ010000274.1 GCA_905339355.1 Burkholderiaceae bacterium | reverse complement strand
CGCCATCACCTCGTGGAAACGCGCGCTGACGGCCACCATTGGCAGCAGGCGCGGCCACGCGAGCACCTCGTAGCGATCGCCGAGCGCAGCGGCGAGCGAGCGCTGGGCCGCGTCGATCGTGCTGCGCTCGCGCAGCCGCCGCGCCACCGCGGGGGCGCCGGCCGGCGCGGCGAAGAACTCGCGCACCACCGCCAGCGGGAGCACCGCCACATGGCCGTCGAGCTCGTCGATGCGGGTGCGGAACACGCCGCGAATCGGGTAGCGGCCGCTGGCGATCGAGCCGTCGTAGGCCTGGCCGATCAGCAGCAGTTCATCGCCGGCGTCCAGCCCCAGGGTCTCGGCCAGCTGCTCGCCGATCAGCACGCCGGGCCGATCGTTCGCGAGCCGCTCGCCGCGCACCACCGCGTTGAGCAGGGAGGTCACCTCCGCTTCCTGCGGCGGCTCGATCCCGACCACCATCACCCCGCGCGACTTGTCGCCGCGGCTGGCGAGCGCCTTGCCTTCGAACCGCACGCTGGCGGCCGCCACCGCCGGGTCGATGCGCACGGCCTGCAGCACCGGCGCGGCGTCGGCCATCGTCAGGTCCAGCGTCGGGTCGTCGGGGTAGCCCTTCAGGTGGACCTGCATGTCGCCGGCGAGAAAGCGCGTGCTGTTCTCGATCATCTGCCGGTTCATGCCGTCGATGAAGGACCAGACGAAGGTGAGGGCGGCCAGCCCGATCGCGATCGAGGCGATGGTGATCGCCGAGCGCCGCGGGTTGCGCCGCACGTTGCGCCAGGCCAGCTGGGCGAGCACGGGCTACCTCGTCTCGTCGGACTCGATGCGGCCGTCGCGCAGGCGGATCACCCGCCGGGCGCGCTCGACCACCATCGGGTCGTGGGTGGAGAACACGAAGGTGATGCCCTTCTCCTCGTTGAGGCGGCGCATCAGGTCCATCAGCGCGGCGCCGGCCCTGGAGTCGAGGTTGGCCGTCGGCTCGTCGGGCAGCACGATGGCCGGCTCGGCGGCGATGGCGCGCGCCACCGCCACCCGCTGCTGCTGTCCGCCGGACAGCTGCGCCGGGCGCCGGTGTTCGAGGCCCGCCAGGCCCAGCTCCTCGAGCAGGGCGCGGGCGCGCTCGCGCCGCAGCTTCTCCGGCATGCCTTGCAGCAGCATCACGAACTCGACGTTCTCGAGTGCCGACAGCACCGGGATCAGGTTGAACTCCTGGAACACGAAGCCGATCTTGCGCAGCCGCAC
>CAJPFZ010000273.1 GCA_905339355.1 Burkholderiaceae bacterium | reverse complement strand
GCGAAGGCGTCCAGGCAGCGCCAGCCGTCCAGATCCTGGCCCAGCCAGTTGAACAGCGTCTCGCGCACCCGGTCGGGCGTGGGCCGCAGGCCCGGTGCATCGGCCACCGGCAGCTTGCTGCGCTTGAAGCGCCCGCCGATGATGCGCACCTCGTGCGGCGGCCCGCGCCGCGCTGCCGCCTTCATTGCCGGACGGGGATGCCGCGGCTGGCCATCAGCGCCTTGGCTTCGCCCACGGTGTATTCGCCGTAGTGGAAGATGCTGGCCGCGAGCACCGCGTCGGCATGGCCTTTCTGGATGCCGTCGGCCAGGTGCTCCAGGTTGCCGACCCCGCCCGAGGCGATCACCGGCACGCCGACCGCGTCACTCACGGCGCGGGTCAGATCGAGATCGAAGCCGCTCTTGGTGCCGTCGCGGTCCATGCTGGTCAGGAGGATCTCACCCGCGCCGTGTTCGGCCATCTGGCGCGCCCACGCGACAGCGTCCAGGCCCACGTTCTTGCGGCCCCCATGTGTGTAGACATCCCAGCCGTCGCCGCGTGCCGCGAGGTCATCGCCCTGCCGGCGCTTGGCGTCGATGGCAACGACGATCGCCTGTGCCCCATATTTGTGCGAGGCGTCGCGGATGACTTGCGGGTTGGCGACCGCCGCCGAGTTGAAACTGACCTTGTCGGCGCCGGCGTTGAGCAGCCGGCGCACATCTTCGACGCTGCGCACGCCGCCGCCCACCGTGAGCGGGATGAAGACCTGGGCGGCGACCGCCTCGATGATGTGCAAGATCAGGTCGCGGCCGTCACTGGTGGCGGTGATGTCGAGGAAGGTCAGCTCGTCGGCGCCCTGATCGTTGTAGCGCGCGGCGATCTCCACCGGGTCGCCGGCATCGCGCAGTTCGACGAAGTTGACGCCCTTGACCACACGGCCGCCGGTCACGTCGAGGCAGGGACTGATGCGTTTGGCGAGCATGGATGTTGCGTTGATACGAGGAGAGGACTATATCGACAGTGGGAAGGGATTCGTGGATGAGGCGGGACACACCGCCCGTATACCGAGCCCTGTCACATCGTTTTGAGGAGACACGAATGATGCGATTCCCCGCCTTGCTCGCGAGCGCCGTGCTCGCCTTGTCCGCCCTTCCGGCCGCTGCCCTGACCATCTACGGCGCCACGCTGGATCAGAACGAACCCGTCCCGACCGGCTCGCCCGGCACCGGCACCGCCCGCGTCACGATCGACGGCACGCTGATGCGTGTCGAGGCGAGCTTCTCCGGGCTGCTGGGCACGACGACCGTCTCGCACGTCCACTGCTGCACCGCGGCGGCGGACACCGGCGCGGCTGGGGTCGCCACCACCACCCCCACCTTCCCCGGCTTTCCTGCGGGGGTCACGGCCGGCAGTTACGACATGACCTTCGACATGACGCTGGCTTCCAGCTACAACCCGGCGTTCATCACCAACAACGGCGGCACGACGGCGAGCGCCTTCAGCGCGCTGGTCGCGGGGCTCGACGCCGGAACCGCGTACTTCAACATCCACACGGGCCAGTTCGCCTCCGGCGAAATCCGCGGCTTCCTGCATGCCATTCCCGAGCCCGAGACCTATGCATTGATGCTGCTCGGGCTGGCCACCGTGGGCGTGGCCGCCCGGCGCCGCAAGCACTGAGAGGATCGTCAAGGGCGCGGGCAGCTGCCCGCGCCGGTTCAAACCGTCAGCTCGTCGGCGCGCTTCTGCGCGGCGGCGAAATCGAGGTCGCCGCTGTAGATCGCGCGACCGCAGATCACGCCTTCGATGCCCTCGCTCTCGACGGCGCAAAGCCGCTCGATGTCCACGAGGTTGCTCAGCCCACCCGAGGCGATGACGGGGATCGTCAGCGATTGCGCGAGCTTCACCGTGGCGTCGATGTTGATGCCGCTGAGCATGCCGTCGCGGCCGATGTCGGTGTAGATGACGCCTTCGACCCCGTAGTCCTCGAACTTCTTCGCGAGGTCCACCACCTCGTGGCCGGTGAGCTTGCTCCAGCCGTCGGTGGCGACCTTCCCGTCCTTGGCATCCAGGCCCACGATGATGTGCCCGCCGAAGGCGCTGCAGGCGTCCTTCAGGAAACCGGGGCTCTTGACTGCCGCGGTGCCGATGATGATGAAGCTCAACCCGTCGTCGAGGTAGCGCTCGATGGTGTCGAGGTCCCGGATGCCGCCTCCCAGCTGCACGGGAACCTCGTCGCCGACTTCGGCCAGGATGGCCTTGATCGCTGGTTCGTTCACCGGCCTGCCCGCAAAGGCGCCGTTCAGGTCCACGAGATGCAGGCGCCTCGCCCCGGCGTCGACCCAGCGCCGCGCGATCGCCGCCGGGTCGTCTCCGAAGTGAGTGGAGTCGCTCATGTCGCCTTGTTTCAGGCGGACGCACTTGCCGTCCTTCAGGTCAATCGCGGGGATCAGCAGCATGGCCGATGAATAGGTGGGGTGAGGGGAAATCGACGCCCGAGCGGCGGTCAGGGTTTCCAGTGGAGGAAGTTCTTGTACAGCGCGAGGCCGTGTTCAGCGCTCTTCTCGGGGTGGAACTGGGTGGCGAAAATGTTATCCCGGGCAAGCGCACAGGTAAAGCGCCCGCCGTAATCGCTTTCGCCAACGCTGTGCCGCGGATCGCTCGGGCGGGCGTAATAGCTGTGCACGAAATAGAAGTACGCACCGTCCGGCACCCCCGCCCAGATCGGGTGCGTCCGGGCCTGGATCACGCGGTTCCAGCCCATCTGGGGCACCTTGTAGCGGCTGCCGTCGGGCTGCAGCTGCCCTTCGAGCTCGAAGCGCACCACCTCGCCCGGGATCAGGCCCAAGCCCTCGGTCGGACCCTCGTCGCTGCGGGTAAGCAGCATCTGCATGCCGATGCACACGCCCATCAGCGGCTTGCGGGCTGCCGCGTCGAGCACTGCCTCTTGCAGTCCGGAGTCGCGCAGCTCGCGCATGCAGTCGGGCATCGCCCCCTGGCCCGGCAGCACGATGCGCTCGGCCGCATGGACCTCGTCCGGATCGGAGGTGACGATGACGTCCACGCCGGAACCCCTGGCGACGTGCATCACCGCCTGAGACACCGAGCGCAGGTTGCCCATGCCGTAGTCGACGACGGCGACGGTTCTCTTCATGTCACAAGCTGCCCTTGGTCGACGGAATCACGCTCGATGCGCGCGGGTCGATCTCCAGCGCCATGCGCAGCGCGCGCGCAAACGCCTTGAAGATTGTTTCGCACTGGTGGTGGGCGTTGTCGCCGTGCAGGTTGTCGATGTGCAGCGTGACGCCCGCGTGGTTCGAGAAACCCTGGAAGAACTCGTAGACCAGCTGGGTGTCGAGCGCGCCGATCATGCCGCTCTTGAAGTCGACGCGCATGTGCAGCCCCGGGCGACCGGAAAAATCGATCACCACCCGTGACAGGGCTTCGTCGAGCGGAACGTAGGCGTGTCCATAGCGGCGCAGCCCCTTCTTGTCGCCGACGGCCTTGGCCATCGCCTGGCCGAGTGTGATGCCGACGTCTTCGACCGTGTGGTGGCCGTCGATGTGCAGGTCGCCCTTCGCATCGATCTCGAGGTCGATCAGGCCGTGGCGGGCAATCTGGTCGAGCATGTGGTCGAAGAAGCCGATGCCGGTGGCCAGCTTGGCCGCGCCGGTGCCGTCGAGGTTGATCGCGACGCGAATCTGGGTTTCAGCCGTGTTGCGGCTGACCTCGGCCTTGCGTTCGGTGTTCATCAAAGACTCGCCTTCAAAGCGTCCATCATCTTCACATTCTCTTCCGGCGTGCCCACCGTCAGGCGCACGCAGTTCTCGAGCAGCGGGTGCATGAAGGCGACGTTCTTCACCAGCACGCCGCGCGAGCGCATGCCTTCGAAGGCCTTCTTCGAGTCAGGCACCCGCGCGAGGATCATGTTCGCCTGGCTCTTGAAGGGTGTGACGCCCGGCAGCTCGGCCAGCTGCCCGAGCAGCCGGTCGCGCTCGCTGCGGATGATCGCCGCCTGGCGCGCGTACTCGTCGGCGTGCTCGAGTGCGAACAACGCCGTCTCGCAGTTCAGCACGCTGATGTTGAAGGGCGGGCGCAGCTTGTCGAGTTCGGCGATCAGGGGCTTGCGGCCGATCAGGTAGCCGATTCGCACGCCGGCGAGGCCGAACTTGCTCATCGTGCGCATCAGCAGCACATGCTCGTGCCGCTGAAGGCGCGCCATCGAATCGCGCGCGGCGAACGGCTGGTAAGCCTCGTCCATCACGACGAGGCCCGGCGCAGCCTCGATGATCGCGTCGATCGCCGCGTCGTCCCACAAGTTGGCCGTCGGGTTGTTGGGATAGGCGAGGTAGACGAGCGCAGGCCGGTGTTCGCGCACGGCGTTCAGCATTGCCGGCAGGTCGAGTTCGAACTCGGCGGTGAGCGGCACGCCGACGAACTTCAGCCCCTGCAGCCGGGCCGACATCTCGTACATCACGAATCCCGGCAGCGGCGCCAGCACCGTGCTGCCCGGCACGTCGCAGGCCATCGCCAGCAGCGAGATCAGCTCGTCGGAGCCGTTGCCGAGCATGATGTCGCAGTGCTCCGGCATCGCCGCGTGCTCGGCCAGCTTCGCACGCAGTACGTCGCCACGCTCTGCGGGGTAGCGGTTCAGCGCCACCTCGGCGAGCCGCTTGCCGAGTTCCTCGCGCAACTCGGCCGGCAGCCGAAACGGGTTTTCCATCGTGTCGAGCTTGACCATACCGGCCGAGGGCTGCACTGCATAGCCGTGCATCGATTGGATGTCCTGGCGGATCACCCGGTCCATTCGCTTCTGCAGCGTGCTCATTTCGCCCTACCCTTGATTCGCAGTTCGGCCGCGCGGGCATGTGCCTGCAACCCTTCTCCGTAGGCCAGCTCGGCCGCGATCGGGCCCAGCCTGCGCGCACCCGCTTCGCTCACCTCGATCAGGCTGGAGCGCTTCTGAAAGTCGTAGACGCCGAGCGGCGACGAAAAGCGCGCCGTGCCCGAGGTCGGCAGCACGTGGTTGGGGCCAGCGCAATAGTCGCCGAGGCTTTCGCTCGTGAATGCGCCGAGGAAGATCGCCCCGGCATGCTTGAGCAGCGGCTCCCAGCGCTGCGGATCGCCCGAACTGATCTCGAGGTGCTCCGGCGCGATGCGGTTGCTCAGCTCGCAGGCTTCTTCCATGCTGCGGGTATGGATCAGCGCGCCGCGCCCTTTGAGCGAGGCCTCGATCACCTTGCGGCGCGGCATGTCGGGCAGGAGGCGGTCGATCGCCTCCTTCACGAGCGCGATGTAGGCCGTGTCGGGGCTCAGCAGGATGCTTTGTGCGAGTTCGTCGTGTTCGGCCTGGCTGAACATGTCCATCGCCACCCAGTCCGGCGGCGTCGTGCCGTCGGCGAGCACGAGGATTTCGCTCGGCCCGGCGATCATGTCGATGCCGACCGTGCCGAAGACCCGCCGCTTGGCGCTCGCGACATAGGCGTTGCCCGGCCCGGTGATCTTGTCGACGGCGGGAATGCTCGCCGTGCCAAAGGCGAGCGCGCCGATTGCCTGCGCCCCACCCACCGTGAAGACACGGTCCACACCCGCCACCGCAGCAGCGGCCAAGACCAGCGGATTGCGCTCGCCGCGCGGCGTGGGAACGACCATGACGATCTCGCCGACACCGGCCACGCGCGCCGGCACCGCGTTCATCAACACGCTCGACGGGTATGCGGCCTTGCCGCCCGGCACGTAGATGCCCACGCGGTCGAGCGGCGTGACCTTCTGGCCAAGCAGCGTGCCGTCTTCGTCGCGGTAGCTCCACGAGCGGCCGCAGGCTTCGAGCTGGCGCTCGTGGTAGCTGCGAACCCGCTGCGCGGCCGCGTCCAGCGCCTCGCGCTGCGCGGCGGGAATCGATTCGAGCGCCGCGTGCAGCTCGGCGCGCTGCAGTTCGAGCGCCGAGGCCGACGCCACGTTCAGGCCGTCGAAGCGCTGCGTGTACTCGAGCACCGCCGCATCGCCGCGCTGCTTCACGTCGGCGAGGATCGATGCCACGCGCGCCTCGATCGCGCGGTCTTCTTCCGCCGACCAATGCAGCATCCGCTGGAACTCCGATTCGAAGTCACGTGCGGTGGTGGCCAGTTGGCGGATGTTGACGGTCATGATCAGGACCCGATGGCGGAGGCGAATGCGTCGATGATGTTGCGGATGGGCTCGCGCTTGAGCTTGAGCGCCGCCTGGTTGACGACGAGGCGCGAGGAGATCTGCATGATCTCCTCGACCTCGACGAGCTGGTTGGCCTTCAAGGT
>CAJPFZ010000272.1 GCA_905339355.1 Burkholderiaceae bacterium | reverse complement strand
AGGGCGATAGTGTCGAGCGCGGACGACATCGAGTCAGCCTCGTCTTTCATCGGCCTTATGCGCTGCGGGGCCGTTCCGGTGATGGTAGATGCGCACCTTCCGGCACCCGAATGGACTGAAGTGGCAAAGGCCGCGAAAGCGAGCTGCGCTTTTGTAGACCAGGCGTTGAGGGAGCGCGCGGAAAAAATAACCGGCGTGTACGAATTCGGGAGGTCAACTAAGGCAGGCATGCTCGGCAGGCTTCTTAAGCGGGACAGGGCAGGGTACCCGGCGTTCTTCGAGGGGATAGTCCCGGCAGCTCCGCCCGAGAAAATTGACGAGGGTCTTGACGCGTACATAATGTTCACTTCAGGGACTACCTCGCGGCCCAAGGGCGTCAGGATAAGCCACAAGGCGCTTTTCGCCCATCTTGGGACTCTTTCAAGGCAGTTCGGCTACTCAGGGGACTCTCGCATACTCAATGTCCTTCCGCTTAGCCACGCGGACGGCATAGTCCAGGGGCCTCTTGTTGCCCTGTACAGCTTCGCAACCGTATATAGGCCATTGGAGTTCAGCATACAGAGGATTACAGAGCTCCTCGACGCGCTCTACAGGGAGCGGATAACGCACTTCGTCGCCGTGCCGACCATGCTCTCTCTCATATACAAGCTGTGGCAGGGACACGAGGATAGCCTTTCGGCTTCAGGCGACCTCAAGACGGTCATCTCTACGGCCTCTTATCTTGAAAAGGAAATGTGGGAAGGGTTTGAACAAAAGGTCGGGGTCAGGGTCTCGAACGTCTACGGGCTTACAGAGACAGTTGCGGGAGGGCTTTTCAGCGGCCCCGCGGACTCGGGGAGGCGCGTAGGGACAGTCGGCAAGCCTGTGGACTGCGAAGCGATGACAGCCCTTGATGACGGCGCTCCCGCGCCGGATGTAGAACCAGGCGAGCTGCTTTTGAGAGGCGACAACCTCATGACCGGCTACTTCGAGGATTACGAGGCAACTGCCCAGGCTCTCGCGGGTAGCTGGCTCCATACCGGCGATATCGCTGTAAGGGACAGCGACGGTTTTTACAGCATAACCGGGAGGAAAAAGAACATCATCGTAACCGGCGGGCTGAACGTGCAGCCCGAGGAGGTGACAGAGGCATTGAAGGCCCACCCTGATGTGCTGGAAGCGGTGACTTTCGGCGTCGAGGACGATGTCTCCGGAGAGCTGGTCGCCTCATGCGTGGTCCTGTCGCCGGGGTCGGCTGCCGATGATGCCGAACTTGCCGAGTGGTGCCGGGGAAGGATAGCGCACTACAAGGCGCCACGGCGCGTACATATTTTCGAAGATCTTCCCAAAGGGCCTTCAGGCAAGGTGATAATCGCCCAGGCTAAAAAGATGGCGCTGGAAGCGGCCGTAGCGGCGGAGAACGCGGCGGGAGACAGCGTCATTGAAAAAGTTCTCGGCGCAGCGTCGGCTGTTTTCAAGTCGCCGGTCAAGGAGCTTTCCGAGCGTTCGACCACGGCTGACGTCGCCGGATGGGATTCGCTCGCCCACCTGCAGTTCGTCGTCGCGCTTGAAGAGGCTTTTGATATAAGGCTCGACCCGTCTGACATAATAAGGATAGAGTCGATAGGCGAGGCTGAAAGGATAGTGCGTGAGAAGCTCTC
>CAJPFZ010000271.1 GCA_905339355.1 Burkholderiaceae bacterium | reverse complement strand
GCCGAAGTTGACGAGGCGCACGCCGGGGAACGCCGCGTGCAGTGCCGCGTCCGTGCTCTGCACGAAGCCGGGGATGCGTGACACCGGCAGCGCGATGTCATGCTTGATGTTCAATCCCTCCTCGGCCTGCGCGAGCGGGATTGACTCGCGCAGGTGCCACATCGCATTCGATTGCTCGATGCTTTCGGCAATTGCTGCATCCGCGACCAGGCCGTCTTCGAGTGCCGCTTCCAGCAGCGCCTCGAAGAGGTTTCGGGCATGTACTTCGCTTTCGGTGTCGGATTGCTCGAGCAGAACCGTCCATGGCGCAGGGGGCAGCGGCTTCGGCAGTTGAGGGAAATGGCGATGAACCAGCGCGAGCGCCGGCTCGCCCATCAGTTCGAAGCCGGTGAGGCCGGCACCGAGGCGCGCCTGCGCGCGCTGCAGAAGCGCGACGGCGGCATCCAGTGTCGGCAGCGCGGCCAGCGCGGTCGTGACCGCGGCGGGTTGAGGGTACAGCTTGAGCGTGGCGGCGGTGATCACGCCGAGCGTTCCCTCACTGCCGATGAAGAGATCGCGCAGGTCGTACCCGGTGTTGTCCTTGCGCAGGCCGCTCAAGCCGTCCCACACCTCGCCGCCGGCGGTGACCACCTCGAGCCCGAGACACAGGTCGCGCGCATTGCCGTAGCGAAGTACTTGCGTGCCGCCAGCGTTGCTCGCAAGGTTGCCCCCGATCGTGCAGCTGCCTTCGGCCGCCAGGCTCAGCGGAAACAGCAGACCCTGCGCCGCGACGGCTTCCTGCAGCGTCTGCAGTACACAGCCCGCGTCGACGGTCACCGTGGCATTCGCCGAATCGATGCAGCGAACGCGGTTCATGCGCGTCAGGCTCAGCAACACCTGGGTAGCGCTCGAATCCGGCACCGAGCCGCCGACGAGCCCCGTGTTGCCGCCTTGCGGCACGATGGACGTGTGGTGTGCCGCGCACAGCCTGACCACCGAAGCCACTTCCGCAGTCGACGCCGGGCGCACGACTGCCAGCGCGCGACCGCGATAGCGTTTGCGCCAGTCGACTTCCCAGGCGGACAAGTCGCCTTCGGTCAGCACGTTGCCTGCTCCCACGGCAGCGCGCAACGCAGAAAGCAGAACGCTCATGCAGCCAACTCCTTTGCATGCCTGAGGCGCCAGCGAACGTGTACTGCGCAGGCAGTGAACAAGGCCACGCACAACACCACCTCCGCCACCGCGAGCGGCACGCTCGGCCCGCGGTCGCTGGTGGCGCGCACGACGCCTTCGGTGAAGTAGATCCACACCATCAGGCTGACCCAGCGGTAGGTGTACATGCGGTTCTTCAGCAGGCCCGCCAGCGGGATCGCCAGCGGCAGCACCTTCAGCGCGAGCGTGCGGTTGCCGGTCGGTGCCAGCCACAACTCCCATGCGAGACCCAGCGCGATCAGCGCCAGCAGGCTGGCAACCGCGACGGCTCGGGTCCAGGCGACGGCGGAGGGCAGGGCGGCGGTGGAAGTCATTGCTGGCATCATAGCCAGCGCATCTTGCCCACCGAATGAACTTCCGAACGAGCTTTCTCCGTGCGACCTGGCAAGGCCACATCGCCCGCCTGCTGCAGACGCTTCAGACCTGGCCGTGGCTCGACACGCTGAAGACGCTGCGCCAGCGATTTCGCGAGGACCGACTCGGCGTCACGGCGAGCAGCCTGACGTTCACGACTCTGATTTCCCTGGTCCCGCTGGCCACCGTGATGCTGGCGATTTTCTCGGCGTTCCCGATGTTCGCCAGCTTCCAGGCCGCGGTCGAGAAGTACTTTCTGCAGACGCTGGTACCCGCCAGCATTGCCAAGCCGGTGCTCGCCGCGCTCACGCAATTCGCGAGCAAGTCCAACCAGCTCGGCACCGTCGGCCTCGTGGTGCTGGTGTTCACGGCGATCGCCTTGATGCTGACGATCGACCGCACGCTGAATGCGATCTGGCGCGTGCGCACGCCGCGGCCGATCGCTCAGCGGGTGCTGTTGTACTGGGCTGCCCTCACGCTGGGCCCGCTGCTGCTGGGTGCAAGCCTCAGCGTCACCTCGTATGCACTGACTGCGTCCAAGGGCCTGTTCGACGCGCCAGCGGGCGGCGTGCGCTTGCTGCTCGACATCCTGGTGTTCATGCTCCTTGGGGCCGGCATGGCGAGCCTGTTCCACTACGTGCCCAACACATCGGTGCGCTGGAACCACGCCCTCGCCGGTGGCTTCTTCGTGGCCGCCGGCTTCGAAGTTGCCAAGCGCATTCTCGGTTGGTACCTGCGGCAGATGCCCAGCTACTCGATGGTCTACGGGGCCTTCGCGACGCTGCCGATCTTTCTGGTGTGGATCTACCTCGGCTGGGTGGTCGTGCTGCTCGGCGCGGTGATCGCCGCCTATGCGCCGAGCCTGCA
>CAJPFZ010000270.1 GCA_905339355.1 Burkholderiaceae bacterium | reverse complement strand
GCCGGCATCGTGAGCGGCGGCGCGTTTTCGCGGCGCGGAATCTCGATCGGAATGTCGACGGGAATCGGCCGCGGCTGCGTCTCGAACAGGATCGGGAATCCGATGACGCCGATCACGACCAGCACCGCGGCGCCGATCAGCCTCCGCCGGGCACGGATGCGTGCGTCCTGGACCGCGTCGGCGCTCGTGGGCGTCGCTGGCGTCTTGGACTTGTCGCCGGACTTGCGCTGGAAGATGGACAGCAGACCCATGCAGTGCGGTTTGTGAGGTGGCGAAGCGGATGGTGCCGCCTCGAGTCGCCGCGCGAGGGCGGCGTTCATCTTGAGATCAGCCGACGTGCGTGGTGCTCGATCGGGGCAGCCCTACCTTCAGCACACCACCCACGGTGTAGAAGGAGCCGAAGACGACGATTCTATCAGCGGGGTCTGCTTGGGCGAGGGCACCGCGCAGCGCCGACGAGGGGTCGGCGTACGACTCCACGACGACAGGCCCCGGGCCTGCGAGCGCCAGCGACGCATGCAGCTCGCGCAGCGCCTGGGCGCCGGCCGCGCGCGGCAGCGGCAGATCGCAGAAGTGCCAGCTGTCCACCAGCGGCGCCATGCGGCTCAGCATGGCCGCGAGATCCTTGTCGTGCATCGCGCCGAAGACCGCATGGGTGCGCGGGTAGAAGCCCATCTGATCGAGGTTCTGGGCCAGTGCGGCGACGGCGTGCGGGTTGTGCGCCACGTCGAGCACCAACGTCGGCTGGCCCGGCACGATCTGGAAGCGGCCGGGCAGTTCCACCAGCGCGAGGCCGTTGCGCACCGCCTGCGCGGTGATCGGCAGGCGCTCGCGCAAAGCTTCGAAGGCCGCCAGCACGCCGGAGGCGTTGAGCAACTGGTTGATGCCGCGCAGCGCCGGATAGGCGAGCCCGTTGAAGCGCTTGCTGCGCCCGGCCCACGACCATTGCTGGCGGTCGCCGGAGTAGTTGAAGTCGCGTCCGAAGAGCCACAGGTCGGCCTGGATCTCCGTGGCGCGGTCGCTGATGCTTTGCGGCGGCTCCGGGTCGCTGACGATCACGGGTTTGCCGGTGCGCATGATGCCGGCCTTCTCGCGGCCGATGGCCTCGCGATCGGGGCCGAGGTATTCGACATGGTCGAGCGCGATGCTGGTGATGATCGCGCAGTCGCTGTCGAAGGCGTTGACCGCGTCGAGCCGTCCGCCGAGGCCCACCTCGAGGATCACCAGGTCGAGCGGCGTTTGCGACAGCAGCCGCGCGATGGCGAGTGTGGTGAACTCGAAATAGGTCAGGCCGGCCTCGCCGCGCGCCTGCTCCACGGCCGCGAAGTGCGGCAGCAGCTCGGCGGCAGACACGCTGCGGCCATTCACGCGGCAACGCTCCTCGAAATGCACCAGGTGCGGCTTGGCGTACAGCCCCACGCGATAGCCGGCCTGCAGCGCGATCGCCTCGAGCATCGCGCAGGTCGAACCCTTGCCGTTGGTGCCGGCCACGGCGATCAGCGGCACGCGAAATTCAACGCCCAGGCGCTGCTTCAGCAGGAGCACGCGCTCCAGCCCCAGGTCGATTTCCTTCGGGTGCAGCCGCTCGCAGCGCGCGAGCCAGCCGTCCAGCGTGTCGGGCAGTGTCGTGTCGTTCACGCGACCGCGTCGGCGCTCTGCCTTTGCAACATCGCGATGGCGCGCGCGATGGTGGCGCGCAGCTCGCGCCGGTCGACGATCATGTCGATCGCACCGGTTTGCAGCAGGAACTCCGCGCGCTGGAAGCCCTCGGGCAGCTTCTCGCGCACGGTGTTTTCGATCACCCGCGGTCCGGCAAAACCGATCAACGCCTTGGGCTCGGCGATCACGACATCGCCGACAAACGCAAAGCTCGCCGACACGCCGCCCATGGTCGGGTCGGTCAACACGCTGATGTAGGGAAGCTTCGCCTTCGCCAGCCGCGTGAGCGAGGCATTGGTCTTGGCCATCTGCATCAGGCTCAGCAGGCCCTCCTGCATGCGCGCGCCGCCCGTCGCGGTGAAGCTGATGAACGGCGTCTTCTGTTCGCAGGCGGTCTCCACGCCGCGCACGAAGCGCTCACCTACCACCGACCCCATGGAGCCGCCCATGAAGTCGAACTCGAAGCAGGCAGCCACCACCGGGATGCTGTGCACCGCGCCGCCCATCACCACCAGCGCATCCGTTTCGCCGGTGTTCTCGAGCGCCTCCTTGAGCCGCTCGGGGTAGCGCTTGCTGTCCTTGAACTTCAAGGCGTCGACGGGCACCACCTCCTGGCCGAGTTCGTAGCGTCCTTCGGGGTCGAGGAAGGCGTCGAGCCGCGTACGCGCGCCGATGCGGTGATGGTGCGTGCACTTGGGGCAGACGTTGAGGTTCTGCTCGAGGTCGGTCTTGTAGAGCACGGTCTCGCACGCGGGGCACTTGACCCACAAGCCCTCCGGGACGGAGCGGCGTTCGCTCGGGTCGGTTTGCTGGATCTTCGGCGGCAGCAGTTTTTCGAGCCAGCTCATGCGTGGGTTCCTTCCAGCGAGTCGAGCGCAGCGCGGATCTGCGCGATGAAGCGTCCGCCTGCGGGGGCAACATTGTCGCTCGATTGGTTTTCGAGCAATTGCACGATGGCCGTACCGATGACCACGGCATCCGACACCGCTCCGACGGCCTTGGCGGTCTGGGCGTCGCGAATCCCGAAGCCTACACCCACGGGCATCTTCACATGCGCCTTGATGCGCGGGATCATCTCGGCCACGGCCTGCGTGTCCAGGTGGCCGGCGCCCGTCACGCCCTTGAGCGAGACGTAGTAGACGTAGCCGCTCGCCACTCGGCCAACTTCCTTCATGCGCTGCTCGGTAGAGGTCGGCGCAAGCAGGAAGATGGGGTCGAGGCCGGCGGCGCGCAGCGCGGCGGCAAACGCTTCGCACTCCTCCGGCGGGTAGTCGACGACGAGCACGCCATCGACACCCGCCTGCTTGGCATCGGCCACGAAGCGCTCGACGCCGTAGCGTTCGACAGGGTTGGCGTAGCCCATCAGCACGACCGGCGTGTGGTCGTCCTTCACGCGGAAACCGCGTACGTAGTCGAGCACCTGCGGCATGCCAACCCCCTTGGCGAGCGCACGTTCCGCCGCGCGCTGGATCACCGGGCCATCGGCCATCGGATCGGAGAACGGTACGCCGAGCTCGATCACGTCGGCACCGGCCTGGGCCATCGCGAGCATCAGCTCGATGGTCTTCTCGGGGTACGGGTCACCGGCCGTCACATACGGAATCAACGCCTTGCGACCCTTGGCGCCGAGCGCATCGAACACCTTCGCGATGCGGCTCATTTCTGCACCTTGACGACGGTGTCGGCGCCCTTGACGCTCTGCCCCTGGCACGAGGGGCGGCAGAAGAACTCCGCGCCCGACAGGTCGGCCACGGTACCGATGTCCTTGTCGCCGCGCCCCGAGAGGTTCACGAGCAGATGCTGGTCCGCTCGCATGGTCGGCGCCATCTTCATCGCCTGCGCCACCGCGTGGCTCGACTCGAGCGCCGGGATGATGCCCTCGGTGCGGCACAGCCGGTGGAAGGCCTGCAGCGCCTCGTCGTCGGTGATGCCAACGTACTCGGCACGGCCGATGTCCTTCAGGTACGAATGCTCGGGGCCGACGCCCGGATAGTCGAGGCCGGCAGAGATCGAGTGCGTTTCGGTGATCTGCCCGTTCGCGTCTTGCAGCAGGTAAGTGCGGTTGCCATGCAGCACGCCCGGAGACCCCGCCGAGAGCGACGCCGCGTGTTTGCCGGTGGCAAGCCCCTGCCCCGCCGCTTCGACGCCGATCAGCCTCGTGGACGCTTGATCGATGTAGGGATAGAAGATGCCCATCGCGTTGCTGCCGCCCCCCACGCAGGCGATCACCGCATCGGGCTGGCGGCCGATCATTTCGGGCATCTGGACCAGACACTCGTCGCCGATCACCCGCTGGAAGTCGCGCACCATCGTCGGGTACGGGTGCGGGCCCGCCACGGTGCCGATGATGTAGAAGGTGTTCTCGACATTGGTGACCCAGTCGCGCAGGGCTTCGTTGAGCGCGTCCTTCAAGGTCTTTGAGCCGCTGTCGACTGGTACCACCCGCGCGCCAAGCAAGTGCATGCGGTAGACATTGGGCGACTGGCGCTTCACGTCTTCGCTGCCCATGTAGACCACGCACTCCATGCCGTAGCGAGCGCAGATCGTGGCGGTGGCCACGCCATGTTGGCCGGCGCCGGTCTCGGCGATCACGCGCGGCTTGCCCATGCGGCGCGCGAGCAGCGCCTGGCCGATGGTGTTGTTCACCTTGTGCGCGCCGGTGTGGTTGAGGTCCTCGCGCTTGAGGTAGATCTGCGCACCCCCGAGTTCACGGCTCAGGCGCGCCGCGTGGTAGACCGGGCTCGGCCGGCCGACGAAGTGCGCGAGCTCGGACTGGTATTCGGCGAGAAAAGCGGGGTCGCGCTGCGCCTGGCCGTACGCTTCTTTCAGTTCATCGAGCGCATGGATCAGCGTCTCGGCGACGAAGGTGCCACCATAGGGGCCGAAATGCCCCCGCGCGTCGGGTTGCTGGTAACTCATGGAAAGGATCTTTCTTCAGGCTTCGCTTGCTGATGCGATGCGGGCATCTGCCTCCTGCACCGCCTCACAGAACCGGCGAATCTCCGCGGCATCCTTGATGCCTTTGGCGGCTTCGACGCCGGAACTCACGTCAACGGCCCAGGGCCGGACCTGAAGAATCCCTTCGATCACATTTCCGGCATGCAACCCACCAGACAAAACGACTGGATGGGGCACGTTTCGAGGAATGAGCGACCAATCGAAGACCTTTCCGCCACCGCCGTAGCCGTCGACGTGCGCGTCGAGAAGAATGGCCTGGGCATCTGGATACTGAGCCGCGAAGTCTAACAAATCGAAGCCCGGCGTCATGCGGGCTGCACGCAGGAAGGGGCGAGCGGCCGCGGTGCAAGCCGCGGGCGTTTCGTCGCCGTGAAATTGCAGCACGAGTTGCGGAATCGCGCGCACCGCCGCGGCGATGTCGGCCGGCGTCGCGTTGACGAACAAGCCGACCGGCGTGACAAACGGCGGCAGCCGCTGCGCCAGCGCGGCCGCGCGCTCGACGGCCACATGCCGCGGGCTCTTCGCGTAGAACACCAGGCCCACGGCATCGGCGCCTGCCTCCACCGCCGCGTCGACGTCGGCTTCGCGTGTGAGACCGCAGATCTTGATGCGGGTGCGATTCATGAATTCAGGAACCCTCAGGGCAGCCAGTCCATCGCCGGCGTGTGCTGCGGGATGGCGTGCGCGGCATCGTAATACGGGCCGACGAAGTACAGGCCGTCCGGGGCGAAGGTGGGCGCCGCCTGGGCGCGGTCTTTCGAAGCCAGCACCTCGGCCATCCAGCCCGGCGGCCGGCTGCCGCTGCCGACCGCGAGCAGGCAACCCATGATGTTGCGCACCATGTGATGAAGAAAGGCGCTGGCGTCGAACTCGAAGCGCCAGTAGGCGCCGCGGCGATGGATGGCGATCGTGCGCAGCAGCTTCACCGGCGAAGCGGCCTGGCACTCGGCCGAGCGAAAGGCGCTGAAATCGTGCTCGCCGACAAGCAGCGAGGCCGCCGCCTCCATGGCGCGGGCGTCGAGCGGCCTGAAGGACCAGCCCACGGCACCGGATTCGAGCGCAGGACGAACCGGTGATTCAAGCAGCAAGTAGGCATAGCGGCGACCGTGCGCGCTGTTGCGCGCGTGGAAGCCATCGGCCACCGGCTGGCACCACTGCACCGCGATGTCGTGCGGCAGGTAACGGTTGGTGCCGCGCACCCAGGAGAAGGGCTCGCGCTCCACATCCACGTCGATGTGCACAACCTGATTCAGCGCATGCACGCCGGCATCGGTGCGTCCGGCACACAGGGTGGCGACCGGACGGTCGGCAAACGCCGTCAGCGCCGCCTCCAGGCGATCCTGAACCGTCTTTCCGCTGGGTTGGCTCTGCCAGCCCTGGTAGGCTTGGCCGCGGTAGCTCACGCCCAGGGCCAGCCTCATCGACTGCAGCTCAGGCCAGGTCGTTCAGCATGCCCTGCGCTTTGCTCTTCAGCGTGCCGTTGGCCTTGGCAACGACTTCCTGCAGCAGGTCGCGCGCACCTTCCATGTCGCCGATCTGGCGGAACTCCTCGGCCAGTTCCAGCTTGCGGGCCAGCGGGTCGCCATCGCCGCCGTCCGGATCGTCGAAGCTGATGCTCGACAGATCGTCATCCGGCTCGGGCGCGGAGGGCCGCGACGCTTGCGCGCCGCTTGGCGGCGGTTCGAGATCGAGCGAAATGGCGCTGAGGTCGAAGTCCATCGCGAAGTCGCTGTTCGTCGCAGCCGCCGGCGCGGGCGCCGCAGGGCGGGACACGGGCGGCAGGTCCGGCACGGAGTCGAAGCTCGGCAAGCTGTCGGGCGCGGCTTGCGGCTCGCGCGGCAAGGGTTGCGTGGCGACCATCGGGGCCGGCGCAGGAGCCGGCGGCGCAGGTGAATCGAGGTCGAGATCAAGATCGAGATCGACCGAACCGCTGTCCACCGCCTCGCGGTGGGCGATCTCGGCATTGACCTTCTCGAACTGCGACGGTGTCGGCAGCACCGATTGCGGCATCGTGCTCGCGCCCAGCGGCTCGGTCGCACGTTCTCCTTCGCCAGCGGCCATCACAGGGGCGCCGCCAGGCTTGTAGAGTTCGTTGTCCGGATCGATCTGCTGGCCGAGTTCCTGGGCGCGGGCCCAGTCCTCACCTTCGCCGCGGGTCAGCGCGAACAACTGAGTGGCCAGGAGTTCGAAGCCCTTGGTGTCGCGGCGTTTGGCGTAAACCTCGAGCAACTTGGTGCGGATCGCCAGACGCTCGGGGCTGCTGCGCATCGCCTCCTTGAGGATTTCCTCGGCCTGCAGGTCGCGGCCATAGGCGAGGTAGACGTCCGCTTCGGCCACGGGGTCGACGTCGCCGATCGCATCGAGCTGGCTCAGCGAGTAGCTCATCGACGACGATGCACCACTCGCGTCGCGGGTGTCGATGCGCTGGCCGCCGCTGGCGCCGAAGAACGAATCCGGCTGCAGGCGGCTTTCGAGGAACGACGTCTCGCCGCTGTCCTTCTTGGCGCGGCGGGTGAAGCGATAGATGCCGAAGCCCGCGAGCAGCGCGACGAGCGCGGCGCCGATGCCGAGCGCCCAGGGGTTGTCGTCGAACATCGTGGCCAGCGCACTCGGTTCCTCGACCGGCTGGACGGTCGGGCGCGCCACAGCGGGGGCGCTGGCGCGCGGCGCGGCCGCGGCGACCGGCGCCGATGCGGGCGCCACCACCGGTGCGGTCGGCACCGACGCGGTCTGAGCCGCGGGAACGGGCACGCTGGCTGCCGGCGGCGTGGCCTGTGCGACGACAGTGGGCGCGGGCGCGGGTGCAGGAGCGGGTACAGGGGCAGGAGGTGGCGACGGCGGGAGCACCGGTGCCGTCACCGTGATGGGCGGCTTGACGGCGGCGGCCGGGGCGGAAGCGGGAGCCGGCGCAGCCGGTGTCGCCGGCGCGCGGGCCGCTGGCACGGAGGCCGCACCCGACAGCTTCTTCAGCTCCTCGACATTCTTCGACAGCTCGGCCACGCGCGTGGCGGCTTCTTTCTTTTCACGTTCCTTCGAGATCTTGTCTTCGGGCGCAGACGCCTTGCCGGTGGCCGTGCCCTTGCTCAGAGTCAGCTTGTCGGGGGTCGGCGCGGCGGCCAGCTTGCGGTCTTCGACGTTGGCCTCGACCTTGCCGGTCGCTTGGCGAGAAGCGCCCTGCTCCTTCGTTTCCGGAACGATCCCCGCGAGCTTCTGCCGGTAGGCGTTGAAGTCGGCGCTTTGCGCCTGGATCACCTCGCGCGCCTCGCCAGCGTCGACGCTCTTGGCCTCGTCGGCGCTCGGCACCGACAACACCGCGCCCGCGCGCAGGCGGTTCATGTTGTTCTGGACGAACGCCTGGGGGTTGCCGCGGTACAGCGACACGAGCATTTGGTCGAGCGAAACGCCCGCGCGTTGCGTGCGTCCGGCAATGCGAGACAGCGTATCGCCCGGGCGGACCTCGTACTCGTCCACCGACGACGGTGCCGGCGTGCGGGCGACCTCGGTCGGTTGGCTCGGCGGCACGGGCCTGCGCTCGGCTGGCGTGCGCGTGGTCGGCGCGGCCGCAGGTGCGGGCGTCACAGCTGGCGCGGTGGCGACGGGCGCTGGCACTGGCACTGGCGCAGGTGCCGGTGTCGCGGCGGGCGTCGGTGCAGGCGCCGGCGTGATAGCCGGTGTCGTCGACGGCGCGGGCGCGGGCGCCGCAGCCAAGTTGCGCGCCGGCGGGTCGAAGAGCAGCGTGTATTCACGCACCAGGCGACCAGTGGACCAGGAGATCTCCAGGATCACGTCGACAAACGGCTCCTGCACCGCGCGGTCGCTGGTCAGTCGCAAATAAGGCCGTCCATCGGGACGGCGCAGCAGTTGGGCCTGGGTGCCCGGGAGCACCGGGTTGTAGTCGACGCCTGCAGAGCGATACGCCTCGGGCGGTGCGACGCGCACACGCAGGTTGGCGGCTTCTTCAGGCGTCAGGCTCGTGACGTCGATCTCGGCCACGAGGGATTCGCCCAGCGACGACTGCACTGCGAGGCGCCCCAGTCCAAGGGCCCACGCGTCGGGCACGGTCAACCACAGAGCAGCCGCAGCCACTCCGGTCAAGGCGAATCGCCCGGTGTACAGCGAGGTTCGTTTCAAGGCGTCTCCCAACACTCGATCATGCAAATGCTCACTCGCATTCGCAGCTTTCGCCGTTCTAGTTGGTGTGCTACAGAAACACCACCGGCAAAAATCCCAGAAATCACAATAACATCAAGCAGATACGGTGACAAGCTAATGCAATTGCTGACATTGGCTCACCCGCCATTCAAGTGGCTGAATGCTCAAATAATGTCGCGGGCCGGCAACGAGACGTATCCAAGCCCGGTCCCGCGACCCAGTTCACGTTTCACGCATCGAGCAGGATGCGCAGCATGCGGCGCAGCGGTTCGGCAGCGCCCCACAGCAGCTGATCGCCGATGGTGAAGGCGCCAAGGTACTCGGGGCCCATCGCCATCTTGCGCAGGCGGCCGACGGGAATCGTGAGCGTGCCCGTGACGGCCACCGGCGTGAGGTCGGTGATCGTCGCTTCGCGATTGTTCGGCACCACCTTCACCCAGGCGTTGTCGTTGGCAATCAGGGCCTCGATATCGGCCAGCGGCACGTTCTTCTTGAGCTTGAAGGTCAGCGCCTGGCTGTGGCAGCGCATCGCGCCGATGCGCACGCAGAAGCCGTCGACGGGCACCGCGGCCGTTCCGAAGCTCTCGCCCTGCCCGAGGATCTTGTTCGTTTCCGCGCCGCCCTTCCACTCCTCGCGCGACACGCCGTTGCCGAGATCCTTGTCGATCCAGGGGATCAGGCTGCCGCCCAGCGGCACGCCGAAGTTGGCCGTCTCGGCCTCGCTCAGCGAGCGTTGCCTGGCGACGATCTTGCGATCGATCTCCAGGATCGCGCTCTTCGGATCGGCAAGCAGATCGCGCACTTCGGCGTGGAGCGTGCCGAACTGCGTCAACAGCTCACGCATGTGCTGCGCGCCCCCGCCCGACGCGGCCTGGTAGGTCTGCGTGCTCATCCACTCGACGAGCCCCGCCTTGTACAGCGCGCCCACGCCCATCAGCATGCAGCTCACGGTGCAATTGCCGCCGATCCAGTTGCGCCCGCCCTTGGCCAGTGCGTTCTTGATCACCGGCAAGTTCACCGGGTCGAGGATGATGACCGCGTCGTCCTTCATGCGCAGCGTGGACGCCGCGTCGATCCAGTGGCCGCTCCAGCCGGCGGCGCGCAGCTTGGGGAAGACCTCGCTCGTGTAGTCGCCGCCTTGGCAGGTGATGACGATGTCGCAGCGCCTGAGCGCCTCGATGTCGAAGGCGTCTTTGAGCGCGCTCTCGTTCTTGGCGAACGAAGGTGCCTTGCCGCCGGCCGCGCTGGTGCTGAAGAACACCGGCTCGATGAGGGCGAAGTCGCCCTCGGCCTGCATGCGGTCCATCAGCACGGAGCCGACCATCCCGCGCCATCCCACCAATCCTACGACTCTCATCTCGATGCCCTCGTGAGTTGTTCAAACCTCTCCCGCTGATCCGGCTCGAATCGCCGGGAGAGGGTAGGGCGAGACGATCCGGAGCTGGCTAGCTCTTGGTAATGGTTTTGGTGATGGCAGCAACGACCGCGTCACCCATATCACGGGTGCCGACACGGGTGGTGCCTTCGGACCAGATGTCGCCCGTGCGCAGGCCCGAAGCGAGCACGTGCCTGACCGCCGACTCGATGCGATCGGCGGCTTCGGGCTGGGCGAGGGAATATCGAAGCATCATGGCAGCGGACAGTATTGTAGCCAGAGGGTTCGCCACCCCCTTGCCGGCGATGTCCGGCGCGCTGCCGTGGCTCGGTTCGTACAGGCCCTTGCCGTGGGCATCCAACGACGCCGAGGGCAGCATGCCGATCGAGCCGGTCAGCATTGCCGCCTCGTCGGACAGGATGTCGCCGAACATGTTGCCGGTGACGAGCACGTCGAACTTCTTGGGCGCCTTGACGAGCTGCATCGCGGCGTTGTCCACGTACATGTGGTCGAGTTCGACATCGGGGTATTGCGCATGCACCTCGGTGACGATGTCGCGCCAGAACTGGAAGGTCTCCAGCACGTTGGCCTTGTCCACGCTCGTCACGCGCTTGCTGCGCTTGCGCGCGGCCTGGAACGCGACGTGGGCGATGCGCTCGATCTCCGGGCGCGTGTAGCGCATGGTGTCGAACGCTTCGGTCTGCCCCTGGAACGCGCCGTCGGGCGACAGGCGTCGACCGCGCGGCTGGCCGAAATAGATGTCGCCGGTGAGTTCGCGAATGATGAGGATGTCGAGCCCGGCCACGAGTTCGGGCTTCAGGCTCGACGCGTGCGTCAGCTCTTCGTAGCAGATCGCCGGGCGGAAGTTCGCGAACAGGTGCAGGTGCTTTCGCAGGCCAAGGATCGCCTGTTCGGGACGCAGCGCACGTTCGAGCTTGTCGTACTTCCAGTCGCCGACGGAACCGAAGAGGACCGCGTCCGCCGCCTGCGCGAGCTTGAGCGTCGCCTCGGGCAGCGGGTGGCCGTGCGCCTCGTAGGCTGCGCCGCCGACGAGCGCATGCTCCATCTCGAACGGGAGGTCGAGAACCTTCAGCACCCTCACCGCCTCGGCGACGATCTCGGTGCCGATACCGTCACCCGGCAGGACTGCAATCTTCACGAATCGTTTTCCTTGTTGACTTAGATGCGGTGCGCAAGCCAGGGCTTTTGCAGCAGCCGCTCGGCCTCGAACGCCTTGATCTTGTCGGCGTGGCGCAACGTCAGCCCGATGTCGTCGAAGCCGTTGAGCAGGCAGTACTTGCGAAACGCCTGCACTTCGAAGGGCAGCTCGCTGCCGTCGGGCTTGACGACCACCTGGCGCTCCAGATCCACCGTCAGCTCGTAGCCGACGAAGGCCGCGACCTCGTCGAACAGCTTCGCCACCTCGTGTTCGGGCAGCACCAGCGGCAGCAGCCCGTTCTTGAAGCAGTTGTTGAAGAAGATGTCGGCGTAGCTCGGCGCGATCAGGGCGCGGAAACCGTATTGCTCGATGGCCCACGGCGCATGCTCGCGCGACGAGCCGCAGCCGAAGTTCTTACGCGCGAGCAGCACCGAGGCACCCTTGTAGCGCGGCTGGTTGAGCACGAAATCGGGGTTCGGCCGGCGCGTGGCCGGGTCCTGGCCCGGGAAGCCGGGGTCCAGGTAGCGCCACTCGTCGAACAGGTTCTCACCGAAACCCGACTTCTTGATCGACTTCAGGAACTGCTTGGGGATGATGGCGTCGGTGTCGACGTTCTCGCGGTCGATCGGCGCCACCAGGCCCTTGTGGATGCGAAACGGCTGCATGTCTACTTCTTCTTGCTGGCCGCGTCTTCGATCGACTCGCCGGCCTTCTTGATGTCCTTGCCGATGCCGTCGATGGTGTTGCATGCCGCGAGGGAGAGCACTGCGGCAGCGATCAACAACAGGTTCCTCATGAACGTTCCCCTTCCCAACGTGTTTTCAAGCGATGCGGCGGACGTCGACGAAATGCCCTTCGATGGCGGCCGCCGCGGCCATCGCAGGACTCACGAGGTGAGTGCGGCCGCCCGCTCCCTGGCGGCCTTCGAAATTGCGGTTGGAGGTAGACGCGCAGCGCTCGCCCGGCTCGAGCCGGTCGGCGTTCATCGCAAGGCACATCGAGCAGCCCGGCTCGCGCCATTCGAAGCCGGCCGCCTTGAAGATCTGGTCGAGGCCTTCGCGTTCGGCTTGTTCCTTCACCAGGCCCGAGCCCGGCACCACCATCGCGAGGCGCACGTTCGAGGCGATCCTGCCGCCGAGCCGGCGCACGACCGCGGCCGCTTCGCGCATGTCTTCGATGCGCGAGTTGGTGCACGAGCCGATGAAGACCTTGTCGATCAGGATGTCGGCGATCGGCTTGTTCGGCTCCAGCGCCATGTACTGCAGCGCACGTTCCATCGCGTTGCGCCTGTTCGGATCCTTCTCGCGCTCCGGGTCGGGCACGCGGTCTTCGATCGACAGCACCATCTCGGGGGACGTGCCCCAGGTCACCTGCGGGCGGATCGTCGCGGCATCGAGTTCAACCACCGCGTCCCAGTGCGCGTCGGCGTCCGAGCGCAGCGTGCGCCAGTACTCGATCGCCTGCTGCAACTCGACGCCCTTCGGCGAAAACGGCCTGCCCTGCACGTAGGCGAGCGTCGTTTCGTCGACGCCGATGAGCCCGGCCCGGGCGCCCGCCTCGATCGCCATGTTGCACACCGTCATGCGCCCTTCCATGCTGAGCGCCCGGATGGCCGAGCCCGCGAACTCGATCGTGTAGCCGGTGCCGCCAGCGGTGCCGATCTTGCCGATGACCGCGAGCACGATGTCTTTGGCGCCGACGCCGCGGGCGAGCTGCCCGTCGACCCGCACCAGCATGTTCTTCGCCTTCTTCGCCAGCAGCGTCTGCGTTGCGAGCACGTGCTCGACTTCACTGGTGCCGATGCCCTGAGCCAGCGCGCCGAAGGCGCCGTGAGTCGATGTGTGCGAATCGCCGCAGACCACGGTCATGCCGGGCAAGGTGGCGCCCTGCTCCGGGCCGATCACGTGCACGATGCCCTGGCGCTTGTCGTTCATCTTGAACTGCGTGATGCCGAAGCGGTCGCAGTTGGCGTCCAGCGTATCGACCTGCAGCCTGGAGACGGGGTCGGCGATGCCGTGCGAGCGGTCGGTGGTCGGCACGTTGTGGTCGCTCACCGCCAGGTTGGCCGAGATGCGCCAGACCTTGCGGCCGGCCAGGTCGAGCCCTTCGAAGGCCTGCGGGCTTGTCACCTCGTGCACCAGGTGGCGGTCGATGTACAGCACGGCCGTGCCGTCGTCTTCGGTGTGGACGACGTGTTCGTCCCAGATCTTGTCGTACAGCGTTCGGCCCATGGTGTCGTGAGTCTCTGGCGTGAGTCCCGTGTGAACCCGCGATTTTAGGGGCGGCCAGGGTTTGCCCCCGGTCCTCAAACAAAAAACCCCCGGCATGCAAGCCAGGGGTCGTGTGGTCGTTCGCCGCCGCGGCGGCGAACGAGGCGCTCAGGTGCGCTTGGCGATCGGGGTGACGTCGCGTTTGGTCGAGCCGTTGTACAGCTGGCGCGGGCGGCCGATCTTGTACTCGGGGTCGCCGATCATCTCGTTGAGCTGGGCGATCCAGCCCACCGTGCGTGCCAGCGCGAAGACGGCCGTGAACAGCGACACCGGGATGCCGATGGCGCGCTGAACGATGCCCGAGTAGAAGTCGACGTTCGGATACAGCTTGCGCGACACGAAGTAGTCGTCTTCCAGCGCGATCTTCTCGAGCTCCATTGCGAGCTTCAGGATCGGGTCGTTGTTCTTGCCGAGTGCACCCAGTACCTCGTGGCAGGTCTCGCGCATCAGCTTGGCGCGCGGGTCGTAGTTCTTGTAGACCCGGTGGCCGAAGCCCATCAGCTTGACGTTGGAGTTCTTGTCCTTCACCTGCTTGATGAAGTCGCCGATCTTCTCGATGCCGCCCATGCGCTGCACG
>CAJPFZ010000269.1 GCA_905339355.1 Burkholderiaceae bacterium | reverse complement strand
CGGCGTGGTTCGGGCATTCGCTCAGCCGCACACGGCGCATGCCGGGCCTGCTTCGTCTGCCGGTGTTCTTCGTGAGCATGAACCTGGCCTTGTTCTTCGGCTTTTATCGCTACTTCGCGGGTGGCTTCTCCGGCGCATGGACACGATCAGCGCGCTGATCCCGCACAACAACAGCAGCATTGAGACGCTTGCATGACTGACATGATCTGGTGGTTGGCACCCTTGCTCGTGCTCCTCGCGGGCGCGGGCGTGGTCGTGCGCGAATTCGCCAAGAAGAACGCCCACATCTGGCTTGCCTCCTACCTGCGCCGCCGGCTGCCGCAAGGCGTGCGCGGGCCGGTGCACGTGATGTTCTGCTTCGTCGACCACTTCGAGCCGAAGTGGGGGCGCCCGGCGCCCGAGGTCGAGACACGGCGCGTGCAGGAATGGTGCGAGCGCTATGCGCGCCTGGCGGGCAAGCACCGCGACGCCGATGGCGTGCCGCCGCAGCACACCTTCTTCTACCCGGAAGAAGAGTACGAGCCGCATCACCTCGACGCGCTCGAGAGGCTGTGCCGCGACGGTTACGGCGAACTCGAAGTGCACCTGCACCACGACAACGACACCGCCGATGGCCTTCGGGAGAAGATCCGCCGCTTCGCTGCCGTGCTTCACGACCGGCATGGAGCGCTGCCCCGGCACCGGCACACCGGCGACCTGATGTTCGGCTTCATCCACGGTAACTGGGCGCTTGACAACTCGCGCTGCGACGGCCGCTGGTGCGGCGTGAACAACGAGCTTCAGGTACTGTCCGAATTGGGCTGCTACGCCGACTTCACGCTGCCGTCCGCGCCGAGCGACACGCAGACGTCCAAGATCAACAGCATCTACTACGCGACGGACGATCCGCATGCGCCCCGTTCGCATGACAGCGGCGTCGACGTCGAAGCCGGCCGCAAGGCCAGCGGCGACCTGATGATCGTCCAGGGGCCGCTCGCGCTGAACTGGCGCCGCCGCAAGTGGGGGCTGATTCCGCGCATCGAGAACGCCGACGTGCGCGCGACCAATCCTCCGACCACGGACCGCATCGACCTGTGGGTGCGACAGCACATCCACGTCAAGGGCCGGCCCGAATGGCTGTTCGTCAAGGTGCATACGCATGGCGCCCAGGAGACCGACATGGAGACGCTGCTCGGTGCGCCCGCCGACGCCATGTTCAGCCACCTGGAGAGCCGCTACAACGACGGCCAGCGCTACGTGCTGCACTACGTCAATGCACGCGAGCTGTACAACATCGTCAAGGCGGCCGAGGACGGTCACACCGGCGACCCGGGAAGCTACCGCGACTACGTGCTGGCGCCGCCCGCGACCGGCTCTCGTGCCGTGCAGGCGCCTGCCGCGGCCGCCACCACGCTGAGTGCAGCATGAAGCTGGGCCGCGACCTCGCCGCCGACCTTGCCGTGAGCACGGGCCTGCTGGGTGTGGCCGGCCGGCTCGAGTCGCTTCGAGTTCCCGATATTCGTGTGCTCGCCTACCACCGCGTGCTGCCGCGCATCGACGAGGCGTCGTTCCCCTATGACGTCGAACTCGTGAGCGCCTGGGAAGAAGAATTCGACTGGCAGGTCGGCCACGTGGCTCGACACTACGACGTCATCACCTGCCGCGAACTGGCCTCGATGCTCGCGGCCGGCCGGCGCGTACCGCGCCGCGCGCTCGTGATCACCTTCGACGACGGCTACCGCGACAACCACGACGTCGTGCTGCCCATCCTGCAGCGGCACAAGGTGCCCGCGGTCATCTTCGTCGCCACGGATTACATGGATCGCCACAGCACCTTCTGGTTCGACGAGTTCGTCCATGACGTGCTTCACACGAAGGCCGATGCCTTGACGCTCGACGGCGCGACGGTCACGCTCGCCGGCGGCGCACCGGCCCGCCGCGAAGCAGCTCGCCGCGTGCTGCTGCGTCTGAAGACCGTGTCCGAAGAGCAGCGTCTGGAGATCCTGGCGCAGCTCAAGCAGGAGCTGGGCGTGCCGGCCATCGCGCCGGGCCGCCAGCTCGGTCTGAACGGGCCGATGAGCTGGTCGCAAGTCCAGGCGCTGGCCAAGGCCGGCATCGAGATCGGTTCGCACTCCGTGAGCCACCCGATCTTGTCCAAGGTCGGCAGCGAGCAACTTCGGCGCGAGCTGGTGGACTCCAAGGAGGCGATCGAAAGGCACACTGGAGAACCGGTGGTCTCGATGGCGTATCCCGTGGGCGGCAAGTCCGCCTACAACGACGACGTGGTCGCCGCCGTGCGTGCCGCAGGCTATCGCTTCGCCTTCACCTACGGCGCCGGCCCCAACCGGCCGGACCACTTCGACCCCTACCGGATGCGCCGGCTTGCCGTGGAGCGCTACGTCACCCGGAACCGATTCAGCGCAATGCTCGCAGCGCCGTCGCTGTTCGCCTACGCGTGGTCCAGCGGACAGAACGCGTAGACGATAAGACACCGGGCGGCGCCGGCTGAGGTTGGGCCCTCACCGCGCCGATCAGCGCCCCGCACGCGAGCTCTGGACGTACCACTCCACCGCCTCGTCGACGCCGGCGCGCACGTCGTGGGTCGGCGCGTAGCCGAGAAGCCGTCGCGCCTTGCCGATGTCGGCCAGCGAGTGCCGGATGTCGCCGGCGCGAAAGTCGGCGAACGTCGGTGGCTGCAGGTGAAGCGACGCGTCGCGCTTCTTCAGCGCAGCGGCCAGCACATCGTGCAGCTCCTTCAGCGTGGTGCGGTCGCCCACCGCGATGTTGTAGATCTGATTGGCTGCCTCGGGGTTTTCGGCCAGAGCGGCGCGCAGGTTGGCCTGCACGGCATTCGCCACGAAACAGAAGTCGCGCGAAGTTTCGCCGTCGCCGTTGATGACGCAAGGCTCACCCTGCAGCATGGCGGCCACCCAGCGCGGGATCACCGCGGCATAAGCCCCCTGCGGATCCTGCCGCGCGCCGAACACGTTGAAGTACCGCAGCCCGATCGTCTGCATGCCGTAGCAGCGCGAGAACACGTCGGCATAGAGCTCGTTGACGTATTTCGTGACGGCGTAGGGCGAGAGCGGCCGGCCGATCTTGTCTTCGACCTTGGGCAAGGTCGGCGAGTCGCCATAGGTCGAGCTCGACGCCGCGTACACGAAGCGCAGCACACCGGCGTCGCGCGCCGCGACCAGCATGTTGAGGAAGCCCGTTGCATTCGCGCGGTGCGTCGTCAGGGGATCCTTGAGCGAGCGTGGCACCGACCCCAGCGCCGCCTGATGCAGTACCAGTTCGACCCCTTCGCAGGCCGACGCGCAGGCTTCGGGATCGGCGATGTCGCCTTCGACGAAACGATGGCGCGCCCATGCCGCTTCGCCGACAAGCGAGCGCACCTCGTCGAGGTTGGCGCGATGGCCGGTGGCGAAGTTGTCCAGGCTGGTGACGTGCTGGCCGGCACGCAGCAGCGTCTCGAGCAGATGGGAGCCGATGAAGCCGGCGCTGCCGGTGACGAGCCAGCGCCGCGGGCGACTCGTGAGCTGCGCCTCAATCGCGCCGGTCACAGCCGCCATACGTGGATTCCGCGAGCCCTCAAAGCCTCGGGATCTGCGGCGCACTTCACGTCGACGTAGACGCCACTGGGTGCGAGCTTGTCGAGCAACTCCTCCACTGGCCGATCGAGCAAGGCCTTGTGGGCCACCGCTGCCACGATGGCACCGGCACGCGGCAATTGCTCCCAGCTCTCGAGTTCGACGCCGTATTCGTGCTTTGCTTCCGAAGCCGCCGCCACCGGGTCGTGCACGTGGACCACGAGGCCGTAGCTCTGCAGCTCATGGATCACGTCGATGACCTTCGAGTTGCGCAGGTCGGGGCAGTTTTCCTTGAAGGTCAGGCCGAGCACGATGACGTGGCCGCCTTTGACGCGCTGCTCGGACTGGATCATGCACTTGACCGTCTGCTCGGCGATGTACTTACCCATGCCGTCGTTGATGCGGCGGCCCGCCAGGATGACCTGCGGGTTGTAGCCGAGCATCTCGGCCTTGTGCGTCAGGTAGTACGGGTCCACGCCGATGCAGTGACCGCCCACGAGGCCGGGGCGGAACGGCAGGAAGTTCCATTTCGTGCCTGCCGCCTTCAGCACCTCGAGCGTGTCGATGCCGATGCGGTGGAAGATCAGCGACAGCTCGTTGACGAGCGCGATGTTGAGGTCGCGCTGCGTGTTCTCGATCACCTTCGCGGCCTCGGCCACCATGATGCTCGAGGCCTTGTAGACGCCGGCCTTGACGACGCTGGAGTACATCTCCGCCACGAGTTCGAGCGTCTGCGGCGTGTCGCCCGAAACGACCTTCACGATGGTCGTCAGCGTGTGCTCCTTGTCGCCGGGGTTGATGCGCTCGGGCGAGTAGCCGACGAAAAAGTCCTGCTTCCACTTGAAGCCGGAGTGCTTCTCGATGATGGGGATGCACACTTCTTCGGTGGCGCCGGGGTACACCGTCGACTCGAAGACCACCGTCGCGCCCCGCTTGAGGTTCTTGCCCACCGCGGTGCTCGCGCCGACCAGCGGCGAGAAGTCGGGGGCATGCGCATCACCGACCGGGGTCGGCACCGCCACGACGATGAAGTCGGCGTCGCGCAGGGCCGCGGCATCGGTGGTGGGCGACAGCTTGCTGGCCGCGCGCAGCTCGTCGGAGGAAAGCTCGCCGGTCGGATCGATGTGCCGGCGGTAGGCCTCGACCTTTTCGGCCGAGAGGTCAAGCCCGATGGTCGGGTACTTCTTGCCGAACTCTACCGCCAGCGGCAGTCCCACATATCCGAGCCCTACCACTGCCACTTTCATCTGATCCACTCCATTGACTGAAGACACCCGGGTGCCGGCCTTGCGGGCGCCCGCCGGGCGTCATTGTCGGCCACATTCGATTGCGGATACCACCCCTGACCTGCAGGTAAGTCACGGATCGTGTCCGGCACGCCGGCGCCCTTGGACAATCGGGCTCAAGCCCCCAAGACCACGTGCTGCCCGTGAACCGCCGCGGCCGCATCGCTGCACAGGAAGGCGATCGCCTGCGCCGCGACGTCGGTCGATACCCACGCGCTGCGGTCGGCGTCAGGCATGGCGTGCCGGTTCGCCGGCGTGTCCATGATGGTTGGCGCCACGCTGTTCACGTTGAGGCCGGCGGCTCGAACTTCCTGCGAGAGCGACTCGACCAGCCGTTGCAAGGCGCTCTTGGAGGCACCGTAGGCGGCCATCGCCGCGAGGCCGCTCTGCGCCGACCGTGCCGAGACGGCGACGATCTTGCCCCGACCTTCACGCAGCATCGGCGGCACGAATGCCTTGCTGACGGCCACGAAGGACCATGCGTTGAGGTTCATCATCCGATCCCATGCCGCACGGCTCAGGGCATGCACCGGTTCACCCATCTCGAAGCCACCGGCCACGTGAACGACGGCATCGACTCGCCCGAAGCGCTCGACGACGCGCGCCGCCGCGTCGCTCATCGCGGATTCGGAAGTCACGTCGGCGGCGAGCAGCAGATGTGCCGCCGAGTCGGCGGTCCCATCGAAGACCTGACGCAGGCGATCCTCGTCGCGGTCGATCAGCGCCAAGCGTGCGCCTTCGGCCAGAAATCGCCTCGCCACCGCCTGGCCCAGCGCCCCTGCCGCGCCGGTCACTGCGATCGAGCGTTGTGCCTGTGAAGTCATGGCATCTCCTTCATCGCCCACAGGCCGAGTACACCATGCTGGGCGCACAAAGCAAAACGCCGACCACAGGGCCGGCGTTCGCCATTCGTTGAGTTGTTCTTGTTGTTGGTGAATTCTTGGTTGCGGGGACAGGATTTGAACCTGCGACCTTTGGGTTATGAGCCCAACGAGCTACCAGACTGCTCCACCCCGCGACTGAGCCTGCGACTATAACACAGCGGCGCAATGGCCTCGCGGATTGCCCGCCGTCAGAGCCCTGCACCGCGCAGGGTTTCGATGAAGCGCTCGCTGTTCTGATAACCGATCACACGCTGGCCTGTCAGCTCTTGCCCCTGCGTGTCGAAGAAGATCGTGCCCGGTGGCCCGAAGAGCTGGAAGCGCTTGAGCAGCTCGCGATCGTCGGCGTTGTTCTTCGTCACGTCGGCCTTGAGCAGCATCGCGGCGGAGAGCATCTCGCGCACGGTCTTGTCGGTGAAGGTGAAACGCTCCATCTCCTTGCACGACACGCACCAGTCGGCGTAGAAGTCGAGCATCACCGGGCGGCCGGCCTCACGCGCAGAAGCAAGGGCGGCGTCGAGTTCGGCCACGCTGCGCACGGGCATGAACGGGAGGGCGGAAGTCGCGGCGCCACCGCGCGGGCCGTTCAGGTGCGCCAACGGCTGCAGCGGATCGGTGCCGCCGGAGGCTGCTCCGACAAGCTGCAGCGCTCCGAAGATCGCCAAGACCCCTGCGAGCGCCTTGCGCGCCCAGCCGCCGAGCGCCGCGCCGTGTTTGCGCTTGCCCCCTTGCAGCAAGGCTGCCGCGCTGCCGACCAGCAGGGCGCCCCACAGGGCAAGCGCAAGCGAGGCAGGCAGCACCGGCTGGATGGTCCACACCGCGACGGCGAGCAGCAGCACACCGAAGAAGTACTTGACGTCGTTCATCCACGCGCCTGCCTTGGGCAACAGCGTGCCCGCCGACGCACCGACGAGCAGCAAGGGGACGCTCATGCCGGCCGCCAGCGCGAAAAGCGCGGAGCCGCCCAGGAGCACGTCACGGGTCTGGCTGAGAAAGACCAGCGCAGCCGCGAGCGGCGCCGCGACGCACGGGCTGACGATCAGTGCCGACACGCCGCCCATTGCGAAGACACCGGCGAAGCGCCCCCCTGGCAGGCGTTGCGATGCCTGCGTCAGCGGCCCGGTGACCGCGGACGGCAACTGCAGTTCGTAGACACCGAACATCGACAGCGACAAGGTGACGAGAGCCAACGCAAATACGCTCAGCACCCATGGGTTCTGCAGGCTCGCCGCCAGCCCTTCGCCGGCCAGCCCGGCGGCGACGCCGAGCGCGGTATAGACCATCGCCATGCCCAGCGAGTAGCTTGCCGCCAGCGCGAGGCCGCGACCGCGGCTCACCGGTTTGCCGGCGCCTTGCCCGACGATGATGGACGACAGGATGGGCACCATCGGCAACACACAAGGCGTGAGCGACAGCACGACACCGGCGAGAAGGAAGACGCCGATCACCTGCCACATCGCGCCAGAGCGCAACGCAGCCTCCATGCCTTCGCCGTCGGCCGACGAGGCGGTGTTGATCGCGACGCCGCGGGTCGTGGGCGCCTCGTTGCCGGAGACGCCGTCGATCGGCATGTCGCGACCTGGCAAGACACGCACCGTGCCGCTCCCGCCAAAGCCTGCGAGGCTCACGTCCGCGCGCATCTGCGCCGGGGGATAACAAAGCCCCTTGTCGGCACATCCTTGATAGTTCACCGCCAGACGGAAGCTGCCAGAGGCTTGCTCCACCGGCACGGTGATGCGCAGCAGTCCGCGGTGGGTCTCGACTTCCTTCTGGAACGTCTCGTCGAACTTCACCTTGCCTGGCGGGACGGCCACCGTCCCGAGCGTCGCGCCCGTGGCGGCAAACTTGAACTGCTCGCGGTACAGGTAGTAGTTCGGCGCGATCTCGAAGCTGACCTCGACCTGGCGCTCGTCGAGCGCGCGCACCTGACCCCTGAAGGCCACCTCAGGGTCGAGGAAATCATCGGCAGCCCGCGCCATCGGCGCGGCCAGCACGGCCGCCATCAGCAGCCAGATCACGGCCATCGCGCTTCGCATCGTCCTGTGGTTCGGCATCTGACAGTCACCCGACACTTTTGCGGTTTGATGATGCACAGACTGTAGCCTTTGCCTTAGGTTCCGGGATCACTGGAAAACCTCGCCGGGCGAGCGCCAATATCAGGCAACAAATACCGCTGCCCGCCAGTTTCCACGTGTTCCGCGATTCCGGCATGCGATTTCGCAACCGTGCTTCTGCCGCGGCGACAAAGAAGAGGATCGCCTCTTCGATGGCCCGATGGCCGGCCGCCAAAGACAAAGGCCAGCTGGAATGCTGGCCTTTGTCGATTCGAAGCAGGTGGGCTTATTCGGCCGCTTCTGCGGTTTCCTCGGTTTCGACGGGTTCCGGCCGATCCACCAGCTCGACGAACGCCATCGGCGCGTTGTCGCCGACGCGGAAACCCATCTTCAGGATGCGCGTGTAGCCACCCGGGCGCGCCTGGTAGCGTGGGCCCAGCTCGCCGAACAGCTTGGTGACGACGTCGCGGTCGCGCGTGCGGTCGAAGGCGAGGCGGCGATTGGCCAGCGTCGGCTCCTTGGCGAGCGTGATCAGCGGCTCAACGACGCGACGCAGCTCCTTGGCCTTGGGGACCGTGGTCTTGATCGCCTCGTGCGTGATCAGCGAGTTGCACATGTTGCGCAGCATCGCCTGGCGATGCTCGCTGGTGCGGTTGAGTTTGCGAAGTCCGTGACGGTGACGCATGGTGCTGTTCCTT
>CAJPFZ010000268.1 GCA_905339355.1 Burkholderiaceae bacterium | reverse complement strand
GCAGCTGAAGATGTAGTCCCAGCGTCCTGCGTTCAGCCCCGCGCTGTGTTCGCGCAGCTCGTACAGGATCTCGTCCATCTCGAAGGCAGCGAGGATGGTTTCGATCAGCACCGTCGCCTTGATGGTGCCTTGCGGCAGGCCGAGCTCGTTCTGTGTCATCACGAAGATGTCGTTCCACAGGCGTGCCTCGAGGTGGCTCTCCATCTTCGGCAGGTAGAAGAACGGGCCCGCGCCGCGCGCGATCTGCTCGCGCGCGTTGTGGAACATGAAGAGCGCGAAATCGAAGATCCCGCCCGAGACACGCTCGCCGTCGACCAGCACGTGCTTCTCGTCCAGGTGCCAGCCGCGCGGGCGCACCTGCAGCGTGGCGATCTTGTCGTTGAGTCGGTACGTCTTGCCGCCCTGCTCGAGCGTCAGCTCGCGCCGGATCGCCTTCGACAGGTTGATCTGCCCTTGCACCTGGTTCGACCACAGCGGCGAGTTGCTGTCTTCGAAGTCGGTCATGTAGCTGTCGGCGCCCGAGTTGAAGGCGTTGATGACCATCTTGGCGTCGACCGGGCCGGTGATCTCCACACGCCGGCAATGCAGCGCCTTCGGGATCGGCGCGACCTTCCAGTCGCCGTCGCGGATGGCTTTCGTCTCGGGCAGGAAGTCGGGGCGCTCGCCGGCATCCAGCCGCTTCGCCCGCTCGACGCGCGCGGCGAGCAGTTGCCGCCGCCGCGGCTGGAAGGCGCGGTGCAGCTTGGCGACGAGTTCGAGCGCCGGCAGCGTCAGCACGGCGTCGAAGCCGGGAAGAATCGGCGCGTTGATCTGCATGCCCTGCGGCAATGGAATGCTCATGGTGTGGGTTCCCTTCTAACGGTGCTTCAGAAAAACGAGAGGACGTCGCGCAGGCTCGTGCCGATGCGCGTGGGTGCGGTGTCGAGCTGCTCCAGCGGCAGGCCGTGGCGGTTGACCCACAGCGTCGTGTAGCCGAACCAGGTGGCGCCGATCGCGTCCCAGCCGTTGCTCGACACGAAGAGGATTTGCTTGGCAGGCAGCTTGAAGGCCTGCGGACCGAGGGCGTAGGCCTCGGGGTCGGTCTTGTACTTGCGGATCGGGTGCACGCTGAGCACGTGATCGAGCAGCTCCGTGAAGCCGGCGCTCTTGACCGCCACCGCCAGCATCTCGGGGTCGCCGTTGCTCAGGATCGCGGCCGGGATCGCGCGCGCCTTCAGCTCGCGCAGCACCTCGAGGTTTTCCGGAAACGCGCTCAGGTGCCGATACTGGTTCATCAGGCGGTCTTCGGCGGCGCTGTCGAGCGTGAGCGAAAGGCGCAAGGCGGCGAAACGCAGTGCTGCCCGCGTAAGTTCCCAGAACGGCCGGTAGCGCCCGCTCATCGAGACGAGGCGCGTGTACTCGATCTGCTTGTCGCGCCACAGCACGCTCAGTGCGTCGCCGCGGCCCGGGAAGAGCTGCTCGGCCAGCAACCCGACGCTGTAGACGTCGAACAAGGTGCCGTAGGCGTCGAACACGACTGCGCGAGGAGCGGACGATGTGCTCATGCCCGGGACTGTATTACCAACCACAACACAGATTAAGTACGTCCGACGCGCTTGATTTGTGACTTCGGCGCGGGTAATCGCTCCTTCACAGCAACCGTATGCCGTCCAGGCCGGCATGAGCGGTTTCGCGCACGATCTGCACGAAGTCGTTGAAGTACGGCGTGTCAGCCAGCGCCTTGGGCGCGCTCGCATGCAGTTCGCTCCACAGCCCGGCGCGGCCGATGCGCTTTGCAAGCACGAAGTCGTGCTGCACGTAGCTCGTGAGGCCCCAGTTCGGCAGCGCCGCAATGCCGCGCCGGCTCGCCACCAGCTGCAGGATCGCCACCGTCAGCTCGGCCGTGCGCCGCGGCAGCTGCAGCCGAGCCGGCTTGAGCACCTGGCTGATGAGGTCGATGCGCTCCTCGGGCACGGGGTAGGTGATCAGCGTTTCGCCCGCCAGCTCCGGCGGCTCGACGAAGCGCTTGTTGCGCAGCCTGTGTTCGTTGGCGATCACGAGCAGGATCTCGAAGCGGAACAGCGGCCGCACGACGAGGCCGCGGCGGCGCTTCGGGGCCGAGCCGATCACCACGTCGGCACGGCCTTCGGCCAGCAGGGCCAGCGGCTCGCTGTGAAAGCCCGACACCAGATCGACCTCGACCTCGGGCCAGCGGCGGCGGAACTCGTTCATCACCGGCATCAGCCAGTCGAAGCAGGTGTGGCATTCGAGCGCGATGCGCAGCTCGCCGCGCGTGTCGCCCTGCAGCCGCAGCAGGTCGCGGCGCGCGTCCTCGACCTGAGGCAGCACCGCACGGCTCAGCGCCAGCAGGCGCTCGCCGGCCGGTGTGAAGCGCAGCCCGCGAGCGCTGCGCTCGAACAGCGGCAGGCCGAAGTGCGATTCGAGCGCGCGGATCTGGTGCGACAACGCCGACTGCGTGAGGTGCACCTGCTCGGCCGCCGCAGCCAGCGTGCGGCTGCCCGCGATCGCCTGCAGCGAGCGCAAGTGCCGCAGCTCGATCACCGCGCCGCCTCGTTATGAAGGTGATTCATGTGTTGTTGAGAAGACATCGCTTGCTTCAAGTCTAGGCGATGCACACACTGCGGTCCCTGTTGATCCCAGCCCTCGGAGCGTTGTATGGCCCGCACCCATGTTCCCGGATACCCCCGCATCGGCCGCCAGCGCGAGCTGAAGTTCGCGCTCGAGTCCTTCTGGCGCCGCGACAGCGACGAAGCCCATGTGCGCAGCGTGGCCGACACGCTCAAGCAGCAGCGCTGGCAGGCGCAGCGCGACGCCGGTCTGCACTGCGTCGCGGCCGGCGACTTCGCCTTCTACGACCCGATGCTGAGCCAGTCGGCCCTGCTGGGCGCCTTGCCGTCGCGCTTCGGCTTCGATCCGCCGCGGCTGACGCTCGCGCAGTACTTCGAGCTCGCACGCGGCAATGCGCGCCAGCCGGCGATGGAGATGACCAAGTGGTTCGACACCAACTACCACTTCCTCGTACCCGAGGTGGACGCCACGACCGCCTTCGGCCCCGGCAGCGACGAACTGCTCGATGAGGTGCAGCATGCCCAGTCGCTGGGTCACGCGGTCAAGCCGGTGCTCACCGGGCCGATCACCTGGCTGTGGCTGGCCAAGTCGCATGCCGCGGGCTTCGATCGGCTGAGCCTTCTGCCCGCGATGGTGCAGGCCTTCGTGCAGCTGCTGCGGCGGCTCGGCGAACTGGGGGTGGACTGGGTGCAGCTGGACGAACCGGCGCTGTGCCTGGACTTGCCCCCCGCCTGGTGGGACGCACTGGAAGTTGCCTACCGCGACATCGACGCCGCGCTCGCCGGCCGCAGCCCCAAGCGCCTGCTCGCGACCTTCTTCGACAGCGTGGCCGAGCACGCGCCGCGGCTGTGTGCCCTGCCGGTCGAGGGCCATCACATCGACCTCGTGCGCGCGCCGGCGCAGCTCTCGGCGTGGCGGGCTGCCCTGCCGGCCGACGCGGTGCTCTCGGCCGGCATCGTCGATGGCCGCAATGTCTGGCGCACCGACCTGCGGCGTGCGCTGGAGGTGCTGCAGCCGCTGCACGACGCACTGGGCGATCGGCTGTGGCTCGCGTCCTCGTGTTCGCTCGCCCACGTGCCGGTGTCGCTGGCCCAGGAGCGCGCGCTCGACCCCGGCGTGCGCAGCTGGCTCGCCCTTGCGGAAGAGAAACTGCATGAACTGCAGGCGCTCGCCGCCGTGTTGAATGAAGGTGAGGCGGCCGCGGGGGCAGCGCTCGCCGCCTCCGGCGCGGCCGCGGCGTCGCGCCGCGGATCGCGGCGCGTGCACAGCAAGGGCGTGCAGGAGCGGCTTGCCGCGATCACGCCGGCGATGGTCGAGCGGCGTTCGCCGTTTGCTCAGCGCCAGGCGGCGCAGCGTGCGGCGCTCGCGCTGCCGCCGCTGCCGACGACGACCATCGGTTCCTTCCCGCAAACCCCCGCCATCCGCCAGGCTCGTGCGGCCCACAAGCGCCGCGAGCTTGGCGCACTCGACTACCTGCAGCGCATGCGCGACGAGATCCGGCTCGCGGTCGAGAAGCAGACCGCGCTCGGCCTGGACGTGCTGGTGCACGGCGAGCCCGAGCGCAACGACATGGTCGAATACTTCGCCGAGCAGCTGTGGGGCTACGCCGTCACCGAACACGGCTGGGTGCAAAGCTATGGCTCGCGCTGCGTCAAGCCGCCGCTGCTCTACGGCGACGTGCACCGGCCCGAGCCGATCACGGTGGCGACGGCACGCTTCGCGCAGTCGCTGACCGACAAGCCGATGAAGGGCATGCTGACCGGGCCGGTGACGATGCTGCAATGGTCCTTCGTGCGCGACGACCAGCCACGCGAACGCAGCGCGCTGCAACTCGCACTCGCCATCCGCGAGGAAGTGACCGACCTCGAGCGCGCAGGCATCCGCATCGTCCAGATCGACGAGCCGGCGTTCCGCGAAGGGCTGCCCCTGAAGCGGCGCGACTGGGCCGCCTACCTCGACTGGGCAGTGCGTGCCTTCAAGCTCGCCGCCTGCGCCGTGCGCGACGACACGCAGATCCACACCCACATGTGCTACTCGGAGTTCAACGACATCCTGCCCGCCATCGCGGCGATGGATGCCGACGTGATCACGATCGAGACCTCGCGCTCGGCGATGGAGCTGCTCGACGGCTTCGGCGACTTCGCGTACCCGAACGAGATCGGGCCGGGTGTTTACGACATCCACTCGCCCCGGTTGCCGAGCGAGGCCAGCATGCTCGCGCTGCTCAGGCGCGCCTGCGCGGTCATTCCGCCGGAACGTCTCTGGGTCAACCCCGACTGCGGACTGAAGACACGCGGCTGGCCTGAGACCGAAGCGGCGCTAAGGCAGATGGTGAGCGCCGCGCGCGCCATGCGGCGCGAACTCGGCTTGGTGAGCGATTCCTGCGCTGAATCAAACGAACCGGCGGTGCTGAGCGGCTGATCCATGACCGTGGTTGGCGTAATCTGCACGCCATGGACCGCCTCAAGCAGATCGAATCCTTCGTCGCCGTGGCCCAGAAGGGCAGCCTGACGGCCGCCGCGCATGCCGAAGGCGTCGCGCCGGCGGTGATCGGGCGGCGCATCGATGCACTGGAGCAGCGGCTGGGCGTCAAGCTGCTGCTGCGCACGACGCGCCGCATCTCGCTGACGCACGAGGGCAGCGCCTTTCTCGAGGACTGCCAGCGCCTGCTCGCCGACCTCGCCAATGCGGAGGCGAGCGTCAGCGCCGGCGGCGTCAAGGCGAGCGGCCATCTGCGCATCACCGCGCCCGCGGGCTTCGGGCGGCGGCACGTCGCCCCGCTGGTGCCGCGTTTCCTGGCCCAGCACCCCGAGGTCTCGCTGTCGCTGAACTTGAGCGACCGCATCGTCGACATCGTCAACGAGGGGGTCGACTGCGCCGTGCGGGTGGGCGAGCTGCCGGACTCGTCGCTCGTCAGCGTGCGCCTGGCGGACAACCGGCGCCTCTGCGTGGCCGCGCCGGCTTACCTGCAACGTGCCGGCACGCCGCGTCATCCGAGCGAGCTGTCGCGCCACGAATGCCTCACGCTGAGCAGCGATGCGAGCCAGACCCGCGGCTGGACCTTTACGATCGACGGTGCAGTCACGCATCTGCGGCCCGGCGGCCGCCTCGACTGCGGCGACGGCCAGGTGCTTCACGACTGGTGCCTTGCCGGCATGGGCATCGCCTGGCGCTCGACTTGGGAGGTCGCGCACGAAGTGGCCTCGGGCCGGCTGGTGAGCCTGCTGGACGACTTCGCCGCACCCCCCAACGGCATCTATGCGGTGTTCCCGCACGCCAAGCACCTGCCGCTGCGGGTGCGGCTGTGGATCGACTTCCTCAAGCACAGCTATGGCGATGCGGCCTACTGGGCCAGCGCTGAGAAGGCGTGAACGAATCCGGCACGCCTTCCGAGGCGAAATAGGCAACGCCCGGGCGCTGCCGGGCGTCGACGCGCCGCCTACTTGCTCAGGCACTCCTTTATGAACGCCTTGCGCGCGTCGCCCTTCATGTCGCGCGCGTCGGCGTTGCAGGTCTTCATCTTTTCGTTCTGCGCCTTCTTCTTGTCGGTCAGGCAGGTCTTCATGAAGGCCTTGCGCTCGTCGCCCTTCATGCCAGCGGCGTCCTTGTTGCAGTCGGCCATCTTGGTGTTCTGCTTGGACATTGCCGGCGCGCTTGCCGCGGAAGCGGCTGCGGCGGGGGAGGCGGCTTGCGAACCCGTCGCGAACACGGCCAGGCTGAAGGCGAGCGCGGTCATCAGGCGTTTCATGGAGTCTCCGGTGTTGTGAGTGAACGACGGCACATTGGAGCACCGCCCCTTGCATCCGGCAAGGAACACGACGCGCACCTCGCTGCAGCGGGAGACTGCCCCGGTCAGAGAATGCGCCGCGGATGCGCGAGCGCCTCGTGCGCCGAATGCAGCCGGCGCACCAGCACGCGGATGAAGGCTTCGTCGAAGTGGTGGCGGCAGCTCGGGCTGACCTGCGCCAGCGTCTCCGGCGTGAAGGAGATCGTGGTCGCCGATTCGGTGACGATCACGTCGGTGCTGTGGCGCCTGAGCTCCGGGCTCGGGGCGAGGTAGGCCATCTCGCCCACCGACGTGCCGGCGCCCAGCTGCGCGACCTTGATGCCGTCGCGGAACACCTCCACCTCGCCTTGCGCAATGATGTGGAAGCTGTTGCCCTCTTCGCCCTTGCGGTACAGCGCGTGGCCGAAGCTGAAGCGCTGCCACTTGGCGCGGTGCACGACCTCCCACAGCTCGACGTCGCCGAAGCTCGTGAAGAAGTCGAGGCTGCGCAGCAGGTTGAAGCGTTCGGAGTCGAGCACGCCCTGGATCTGCCCGCGCGGCACGTCGTGGTTGACGATCAGCGAGGACAGCGCCTGGGCGAACTCCTCCCAGTTCGTGTAGCGCATCGTCGGGTTCTTGGCGAGCGCGCGCTGGATCACCTGGTCCACCGCCTCCGCGAGCCCCGAGCGCAGGCCGGTCAGCGAGGCCGGCTGCTGGTTGTAGATCTGGTTCATCATCGCCGACTGCACCTGCGCGTCGAACGGCGGCCGCCCGGCGATCAGGTGGTACAGCACCGCGCCCAGCGAGTACATGTCGGCGCGGCAGTCGAGCGTGCCGCCGTCGAGCTGCTCGGGCGACATGTAGGCGAGCGAGCCGACGCGGTAGACCTGGGTCACGTCCGAATCGAGGTTCAGCACGCTGCCGAAGTCGGTGATCTTCACGTCGGTGATCGCGCCGTTGTTGAGCACCACCAGCAGGTTGGCGGGCTTCACGTCGCGGTGGATCAGGCCCTGGCGGTAGACGTAGCCGAGCGCCATTGCGCACTTGAAGCCGATCTCGACGATCAGCTCGAGCGACAGCAGCTGGTCGGCCCGGCAATACGGCCGCAGCGTGCTGCCGCTCACGTACTCCATGACCAGGTAAGCCCCCTCGGGGTCGACCACCGCATCGAGGATCTGCACGACGTTGGGGTGTTGCAGGCGTCCCACCAGCGCCGCCTCGGCGTTGAAGAAGCGCTCGCTGTAGCGGCCGTCCACCGGGTCGCCAGACAGGACGCGCACCCGCTTGACCGCGACGTCGCGGTCATGAAAGTCGTCGTGACAGAGAAAGACTTCGCTGGTGGCGCCTTCGCCCAGCTTGCGCAGCACGCGGTACTTGCCAATCTGCACGGGCAATTCCGATATCTCGAGGGCCAGGTCGGCGGGGCGGGTGTCTTTGGACATGAACGGGGTGGCCTCACTCGGCCGGAATGCCATCTTCTCTCCGCCTGCATCAGTGTGCCGGCCGATAAAGGGCACAAAGACGCGGCAATCCTGCCCTTGTTCGGCACGGTCGTCGCAACGCCTTGTATCTGCCGCGGCGCAAGGAGGGGCAACCTTAGAATCGGCTCCCATGATTGAAGCGAAACAGGCGCTGCTGGACGCCCTGAAGGCGGCCATCCAGGAGGTCAGCCCCGGCGCGACCCTGGCGGCCGCGTTCGAATCCCCAAAACAGGCGGCGCACGGCGACCTGGCCGTGACGGCGGCCATGCAGCTCGCCAAGCCGCTCAGGAAGAATCCGCGCGAGGTGGCCCAGGCGCTGGTCGAGGCGCTCGGCCGGCAGGACGCCGCCCGGCGCCATGTGGCCGCGATGGAGATCGCCGGCCCCGGCTTCATCAACCTGCGCCTGTCGGCCGCTGCCAAGCAGGCGGTCGTCGCCGAGGTGCTGCAGGCCGGCGAGCGCTTCGGCGCGCAGCCGCCAAAGACTTACCGCGTGCTGGTGGAGTTCGTGTCGGCCAACCCCACCGGGCCCTTGCACCTGGGCCACGCGCGCCAGGCGGCGCTGGGCGATGCGGTGTGCCGCCTGTTCGAGAGCCAGGGCTACCAGGTGACGCGCGAGTTCTACTACAACGACGCGGGCGTGCAGATCGCGACGCTGGCCGCCTCGGTGCAGGCGCGCATCCGCGGCTTCAAGCCCGGCGACGCCGGGTGGCCCGAGGCCGCCTATGCCGGCGACTACATCCAGGACGTGGCCGACGACTTCATGGCGAAGAAGACCGTCAAGGCCGACGACCGCGAGTTCACCGCCTCGGGCGATCCGCAGGACATCGACGGCATCCGCGAGTTCGCGGTGGCCTACCTGCGCCACGAGCAGGACCTCGACCTGCAGGCCTTCGGACTGCGCTTCGACAACTACTTTCTCGAGTCGAGCCTGTACACCACCCACCGGGTCGACGACACGGTGGCGCGGCTGATCGCCGCCGGCAAGACCTATGAACTCGACGGTGCGCTGTGGCTGCGCACGACCGACTTCGGCGACGACAAGGATCGCGTAATGAAGAAGTCGGACGGCACGTACACCTACTTCGTGCCCGACGTCGCCTACCACATCAACAAGTTCGAGCGCGGCTTCACCCGGGCGATCAACGTCCAGGGCACCGACCACCACGGCACCATGGCCCGCGTGCGGGCCGGCCTGCAGGCCGCGGGCGTGGGCATTCCCGAGGGATACCCCGATTACCTGCTGCACAAGATGGTCACGGTGATGAAGGGCGGCGAGGAGGTGAAGATCTCCAAGCGCGCCGGCAGCTACGTCACCCTGCGCGACCTGATCGACTGGACCAGCAAGGACGCGGTGCGCTTCTTCCTCAACAGCCGCAAGGCGGACACCGAGTTCGTGTTCGACGTCGATCTCGCGCTGGAGCAGGCCAACACCAACCCGGTCTTCTACGTCCAGTACGCCCACGCACGCATCTGCTCGGTGCTGCGTGCCTGGACGGCCGAACGCGGCGGCGACCTGGGCACCCTCGCCGCGGCCAGGCTCGATCTGCTGGTGGAGCCGGCCGAGCTCGCGTTGATGCTGCGTCTGGCCGCCTATCCCGACGTGCTGGCGGGCGCCGCCAACGGGCTGGCGCCGCACGACGTGGCCTTCTACACACGCGAGCTGGCGAGCGACTACCACGCCTGCTACGACCAGGTGCGGTTCCTGGTCGACGATGCCGAGCTGACACGCGCGCGCATGGCGCTGTTGAGTGCAACCCGGCAAGTGCTGAAAAATGCGTTGGGCGTGCTGGGTGTCGGCGCGCCCGACAAGATGTGATCCCGGGGGACGAATGAAATATCAACGTGGTGGCTTCGCGATGGGGCTGATCGTCGGCCTGATGGTCGGGCTCGCGGTGGCGCTCGGCGTGGCGCTGTACGTCACGAAGGTGCCGGTGCCGTTCGTGAACAAGGTTCCGCAGCGAACCGCCGAGCAGGACGCGGCCGAAGCCGAGAAGAACAAGAACTGGGACCCGAACGGCCCTTTGCACGGCAAGTCGCCGGCGCGCCCGAGCACGAGCCCGCCGGCCACCGCGACCGGGCCGTTGCCGCCAGCGACGGTCCCGGTGGCGCCACCCGCCGCACCACCGGTCGCCGCGGCGCCCACCGCATCGGCTCCGGCGGCCGCCCGGCGCGACCCGGCGGAGATCCTCGGCGACAAACCGCCCGCCACGCAGACGGCGGCCGCGCCGCGCGCGTCCACCAAACCCGGCGCCGATCCGTTCAGTTACTTCGTGCAGGTCGGTGCGTTCGCGCGTCCCGAGGACGCCGAGGCACAGCGTGCCAAGATCGCGATGCTCGGCATGGGCGCCAAGGTCACCGAGCGCGAGCAGGCCGGCCGCACGGTGTACCGGGTGCGTGTCGGCCCCTTCGAGAGCAGGGACGATGCCGACGTCACCAAGGACAGGCTGGAAGCCTCCGGCATGGAATCTTCGCTGGTGCGTGTGCAACGTTGAACCAGGCGGCTTGAAGCACACTCTGCTTCAGGATCGCTGCCTTTGAAGGAACAAGGAATGAATCGTCGAGAGTTCTCCGCCCAGCTGGCCGTCGCCGGATTGGCCGCCACCGGCCTGACTACCGCCGTGGCGCAAGGTGCGCCGGTCGAAGGCACGCACTACGTCAAGCTGAGCCAGCCGGTGCCGGTCGCCGCGGGCAAGATCGAGGTGATCGAGTTCTTCTGGTACGGCTGCCCGCACTGCAATGTTTTCGAGCCGGCGCTCGACGCCTGGTCCAAGAAGCTGCCCGCCGACGTCGCTTTCCGCCGCGTGCCGGTCGCCTTCCGCGAGGAACCCTTCGTCGCGCACCAGAAGATCTACTACGCGCTGGAGGCCATGGGTCTCATCCCGACGATGCACCGCAAGGTGTTCTACGCCATCCACAGCGAGCGCCAGCGGCTCGACAAGCCCGCCGACATTGCCGCCTTCATGCAGAAGAACGGCGTCGACAGCGCCAAGTTCCTGGACCAGTACAACTCGTTCAGCGTGCAGACCAAGGTGCGCCAGGCCTCCAAGGCGGCCGCCGACTACAAGATCGACGGCGTGCCGGCGATCGGCGTGCACGGGAAGTTCTATACGTCGGGCACGCTCGCCGGCAGCCCCGATGCGTCGCTGGCGGTGGCCGACCATCTGATCCAGCGCGTGCGCAAGGGCGGCTGAGCGCCCACCGAAGCGGGATATTCGAGGGCGAATTCCCGCTTTTCTCCCTCGGCATGAAAGTCTTCGGGCTAGAATGGCCTGCAAGTTTCATGCCTCTATGACACCACCGCGCTTCCCCCTGCTCAAAGGCCTCTGCCGAGCCGCGCCCGCGGCGCTGCTCGCCTTGGCGCTGGCCACCCCGGCGCTGGCCGAAAAGGCCGACCGCACCAAACCGCTGAACGTGGCGGCGGACCGCCAGGGCACCTTCGATCTGCTCAAGCAGGTGATCGTCTTCAGCGGCAACGTGATCATCACCAAGGGCAGCATCGTCATCAAGGCGGACAGCGTGGAAGTGCGCGAAAGCCCGGACGGCTTCTATACCGCGGTCGCGCTGGGCAGCAAGGCGCAGCCCGCCACGTTCCGCCAGAAGCGCGACGGCGTCGACGAGTACATCGACGGGCAAGCCGACCGGCTCGAATACGAGGAGAGGGCCGACACGGTGCGCTTCGTCAACAACGCGATCGTGCGGCGCCTGCGCGGCGCCACCATCGGCGACGAGATCACCGGCAACCTGATCACCTACGACAACACGACCGAGGTGTTCAGCGTGTCGGGCGGCCCCGCCTCGACCACCGCCGGCAGCACCGGCGGGCGCGTCCGCGCCGTGCTGACGCCGCGCGAAGGCACGCCGGCCGCAGCAGCGGCGGCGTCGGCGGCCGGTATTCCGCTCAAGCCCAGTTCCTCGCTCGGGGACAAGAAGTGAGAGCCCCCAAGACGAACCCTCTCTCGCGGGCGGGGCTGCAGTGAGCGCGGCGACAGCGGCTGTCGCGGCGGCGCCGCGCAGTGTGGGCCGGCTGTCGGCCCAGGGTCTGCAGAAGACCTACGGGGTGCGCAAGGTGGTCAAGGACGTGCACCTGGCCGTCGATGCCGGCGAGGTGGTCGGCCTGCTCGGGCCCAACGGCGCCGGCAAGACCACGAGCTTCTACATGATCGTCGGGTTGGTGCGCGCCGATGCCGGCGAGATCACGATCGACGGTGAGGCCGTCGAGCGCTTGCCGATCCATCGGCGCTCGCGTCTCGGGCTCTCCTATCTTCCGCAGGAAGCGTCGATCTTCCGCAAGCTGACCGTCGAGGAGAACATCCGCGCGGTGCTCGAATTGCAGCTCGACGCGAAGGGCAAGCCGCTCAAGCCTGCGCTGATCGAGGAGTTGCTCAACGGGCTGCTGCACGACCTCAGCATCGAGAAGCTGCGCCACTCGCCCGCGCCCGCACTGTCGGGCGGCGAGCGCCGGCGTGTCGAGATCGCGCGCGCACTGGCCACCCAGCCGCGCTTCATCCTGCTCGACGAGCCGTTTGCCGGCGTCGACCCGATCGCGGTGATCGAGATCCAGCGCATCATCAGTTTCCTGAAGGCGCGCGGCATCGGCGTGCTGATCACCGACCACAACGTGCGCGAGACGCTGGGCATCTGCGACCGCGCCTACATCATCAGCGAAGGCCGCGTGCTGGCCGAAGGCACGCCGGTCGAGATCGTCGAGAACCCCGATGTCCGCAAGGTCTATCTCGGCGAGCATTTCCGCATGTGACGCGATGACGAGACCCGCATGAAGCCGTCATTGCAAGTCCGCCTGTCGCAGCACCTCGCGCTGACGCCGCAGCTGCAGCAGTCGATCCGGCTGCTGCAGCTGTCCACGCTCGAGTTGCACCAGGAAGTCGAGCAGATGCTCGAGCAGAACCCCTTCCTCGAAGCCGAGGAAGACACCGCCCCGGTGTTCGAACCGCTCGCCGAGCGATCGAGCCCCGCCGAGCGCGCGGGCGAACGCGAGACCGAGGCCGCCGCGGAGTCCTCCAGCAGCGCGGCAGAGGACACGCCCGGCGTCGACAGCGCGGAGTTCGGCGCGACCGAACGCGAGGATTGGGAGAACGGCACCGAACGCGACGATTTCGACGGCATCCGCGAAACGCCCAGCGGCAGCGGCACCGGCAGCAGCGACAACGAGGACTTCGATCCGCAGGACCGCAACCCGGCAGCGCAGACGCTGCAGGAGTTCCTGCGCGAGCAGTTGCCCGGCATGCGGCTGTCGCCCGAAGACGCCGCCGCGCTGCACGTGCTGATCGAATCGCTCAACGAGGACGGCTACCTCGCCGACCCGCTGGAGGAAATCGCCGCCGAACTGATCGGCGACGAGGACGAAGAAGCACGCGCCGACCTGCTCGAGCGCCTGCAGTGCGCGCTCAAGTGGCTGCAGAGCATGGAGCCCACCGGCGTCGGCGCGCGTTCGCTGTCGGAGTGCCTGATCCTGCAGCTGCGCCTGATGCCGCGCAGCGAGGCGCAGATGATCGCGATCATGGTCTGCAAGCAGCACCTGGAGCTGCTCGCGCGCCGCGACCTGAAACGGCTGATGGCGGCCACCGGCGCCGACGAGGCGCTGCTCAAGGAAGCGCAGGCGCTGATCACCTCGCTCGAACCCAAGCCGGCGCGCCCCTTCGCGCGCGCCGAGGCCAACATCATCGTGCCCGACGTGGTGGTGCAGAAGTCCGGCCGCAACTGGAAGGTGGTGCTCAACCAGGACGTGATGCCCAAGCTGCGCATCAACGACCTGTACGCGCAGGCGATCCGCCAGACGCGCGGCGCGGCCAACGGCAGCGGTCCGGGCCTGAGCTCGCGGCTGCAGGAGGCGCGCTGGTTCATGAAGAACATCCAGCAGCGCTTCGACACCATCCAGCGCGTGTCGCAGGCCATCGTCGAGCGCCAGAAGAGCTTCTTCACCCATGGCGAGATCGCGATGAAGCCGCTGGTGCTGCGCGAGATCGCCGACGAGCTGGGCCTGCACGAGTCCACGATCTCGCGCGTGACCACCGCCAAGTACATGTCGACGCCCTTCGGCACCTTCGAGCTGAAGTATTTCTTCGGGTCCTCGCTCAACACCGAGGCCGGCGGCAACGCGTCGAGCACCGCGGTGCGCGCGCTGATCAAGCAACTGGTGTCGGCCGAAGACCCGGCCAAGCCGCTGTCGGACAGCCAGCTGTCGCTGATGCTCGAGGAGCAGGGCATCCAGGTCGCGCGCCGCACCGTCGCGAAGTACCGCGAAGCGCTGAAGATCGCGCCGGCCAACCTGCGCAAGGCCATGTGATGGCGTTGCCGCTGTTCCTGCCCTGCGCCGCCGGCGTGGAAGATTTCCTCGCTGACGAAGTGCAACGTGTTCTGCCGAACGCGCAGGCGCGCAAGGCGCGCGGCGGCGTGTCGCTCGAGGGCGGCCCCGACGAGGTGATGCAGCTCAACCTCGAATGCCGGCTGCCGCAGCGCGTGCTGGTCGAGGTGGCCGAGGGCGCCTACCACGACGAAAACGACCTCTACGAACTCGGCCGCAGCGTCGACTGGACCCAATGGATCACGCCGCAGCACACGCTGCGGGTGGACACCACCGCGCAGCGCAGCCCGCTGAAGAGCCTGAACTTTGCCGCGCTGCGCATCAAGGACGCGGTATGCGACGTGATGCGCGAGGCGGCCGGCGAGCGCCCGAGCGTCGACACGCAGCACCCCGACCTGCCGCTGGTGTTGCACCTCGGCCCCGAGCGAGCCTCCTTGTACATCGACAGTTCCGGCGAGCCGCTGTTCAAGCGCGGCTGGCGCGAGGACAAGGGCGATGCGCCGCTGAAGGAGACGCTGGCCGCCGCGATGCTCGCCGCCGCCGGCTGGCGCGGCACCGCCGAGCATGGCGGGGCCCTGCACGACCCCTGCTGCGGCTCCGGCACCATCGCCATCGAAGCCGCACAGATCGCCTGCGGCATCGCGCCCGGCCTGAAGCGGCGCTTCGCCTTCGAGCGACTGCTGCCGTTCTCGAGCCCCGAGATGCGCGCGCAATGGCAGCGGCTGAAAAGCCATGCGCAGTCGCGCATCCACGCGAGCGCGGTGCCGATCGTGGCGAGCGACGTATCCTTCCGCATGGTCGACTTCGCGCGCCGCAATGCGCAGCGCGCCGGCGTCGAGGCCGCCATCACCTTCCACGGCGGCGACGCGCTGGAACGCCCTGCCCCTGCGCTGCCGCCCGAGCTGCCCGGCACGCTGATGCTCAACCCGCCTTACGGCGAGCGCATCGACGTCGGCGGCAAGGCGGCGCGGCCGTCGGCGCAGGATCGCGACACACCACAAGACTTCTTCGCGCGCCTCGCCTCGCACTGGAAGCGCGCCTACACGCACCACCCCGCAGGCTGGACGGCCTACGTGCTGAGCCCGGACATGCGGCTGCCGAGCGAGATGCGGCTGAAGGAAAGCCGGCGGGTGCCGATGTGGAACGGGCCGATCGAATGCCGGCTGTTCCGCTTCGATCTCGTGGCGGGCACGATGCGCTGAGCCGACGGAGCGAAGCCCCTATGCAATTGTGCAGCGCAGTCGGCTCGCTCAGAGGCCAACCGACGGCTGTGAGGCAGCCAATGCCTCACAGCCTCTGAGCGCGCGGCGGCACTCTGCCGCTGTGGTCAGGCTTGCTTGCGAGTCCGATGGCGGCCAGCACGGCCAGCGGCGCGGTGTCGGCACGCAGCACCCTGGGCCCGAGCGACGCGGCCTGGAACCCGGCTGCCCGTGCCGCGTCCTCTTCCGCGCTGCTCAGGCCACCCTCCGGGCCGCTGAGGAACACTGCGCGCTCGAGTGCCGCGGTCGGACGAAACGGCGTCGCTTCGCGCAGGCTGAGCACGAAGCGCTCCGTGCCGCCAACGTCCGCGCCGCCGAGTGCTGCGAGCCACCCCGGCAAGGACATCACCTCGGCAATCCGCGGTACCTGCGTGCGCCCGCTCTGTTCGCTCGCGGCTACGGCGACCCCGCGCCAGTGCTCGAGCTTCTTCTGCGCCCGCTCCGCGCTCAGCCGCAACACGGAGCGCTCGCAGTGCAGCGGCTGGATGGCAGCGACGCCGAGCTCGGTGGCCTTCTCGATCAGGCTGTCCATGCGTTCGTTGGCCGGCATGCCGAGCGCGAGCGTGACATGGCATGGCAGTTCGCGTTCCACGCTGTCGTGCGCGCCGACCTCCACCTCGACCTCGCTGCGACCCATGCGTCGCACGGTGGCGGACCACTCGCCGCCGCGGCCGTCGAACAGGATCAGCGGCGCCCCGGGCTGCAGGCGCAGCACCTGCACATGCCGGGCTGCGCGGGGCGGCAGCGTGAGGGTCTCAGCGGCGTGGAGCGGACGATCGATATGGAGGCGGGCTGGCATGGTGCGCGGCAGTGTAGGGCGGCGGCGCGCCTCCCGCGCCGGCGCAAAAAGTGCGGCCTTCTCAGCGCGGGAACAGCGCGCGCCGCGCCGCTTCCGCGGCCGAAGCGCCCTTCTTCTCGCGGATCTGCTCGATGGTCCGCTTGGCCACGTCCTTCAGCTCTTCGGGGGTGCTCGCCTTTTCGACCGCGAGCGTCAGGGTGAAGCCGCGCAGCCCCAGCTCCTTGGCGATCAGCTGGGTCAGCGTCTCGGCGAAGCGCCGATAGTCGACGTGACTCTCGGCCGCTGCGGCAGGCTCGGCGGCACCGAGCGGTGCGGGTGCGGTGCTGCGCGCTGGCGTGGCAGGGGCGGCGGCAGACGACCCGGTGCGTGATGCGCTGCGCGTCGGCGGCGTCTGCAGCGGCTCGATCAGGCCCATCGCCTCCAGCGCGCTGAAGTCGTCCAGCGTGACGCCCGCGACACCGGAGAGCAGCATGTCTTCGCTCTTCTGGCCGTCGATCAGCAGCAGCAGGTTGCGCTGCGAGCGCTCCTTGATGAGCGCTTTGCTCTGCACTTCGGCACGCCCTGCGTCGGTCTTGGCCCAGATCACGGATGACGCTCCCGATGGTTGTGCGGTGTGGACCGCCCGGCCCGCGCCGCAGAGTACTCCAAGGCCATCAATTTAGCAGCGTCACCGCGGTTGCGACAGGGGCAGCGCGACCGTCGGGAGCACAGACGGCGCCGCCGATGGCGCACGCCATCTGGGCACTCACACCTTGTCGCGCAGTTCCCGCCGCAGGATCTTGCCGACCGGGGTCTTCGGCAGCTCGGAGCGGAACTCGACGATCTTCGGCCGCTTGTAGCCGGTCAGGTTGGCTTCGCAGTAGGCGCGCACGGCCGCTTCCGTCACGTTCGGGTCGCTCTTGACGATGCACAGCTTGACCGCTTCGCCGGCCTTCGCATCGGCCACGCCGACCGCCGCGCATTCGAGAATGCCGGGCATCTGCGTGACCACGTCTTCGACCTCGTTCGGGTAGACGTTGAAGCCGCTCACCAGGATCATGTCCTTCTTGCGGTCGACGATCTTGAACTGGCCGCGCTCGTCCACCACACCGATGTCGCCGCTGCGGAAGAATCCGTCGGCCGTCATCACCTTGGCGGTTTCGTCGGGACGCTGCCAGTAGCCTGCCATCACCTGCGGGCCCTTGATCGCGATTTCGCCCGGGGTGCCCAGCGGCACCTCGTTGCCGTCGTCGTCGAGCAGCTTCAACTCGGTGTTGGGCATCGGCATGCCGATGTTGCCGCTGTAGGAGGTGCTGTCGACCGCGTTGCAGGTGGCCGACGGCGAGGTCTCCGACAGGCCGTAGCCTTCGACGATGGGGCAGCCGGTCTTCTCGAGCCACAGCTTCGCGGTGGCACTTTGCACCGCCATGCCGCCGCCCACCGAGATCACGAGGCCGCTCCAGTCGACCGTGTTGAATTCCGCGTGGTGCGCCATCGCGTTGAACAGCGTGTTGACGGCCGGGAAGCTGTGGAACTTCTGCCCCTTCAGCTCCTTGAACATCGCCGGCAGGTCGCGCGGGTTGGGGATCAGGATGTTGCAGCCGCCCATGCGCATGGACAGCATCATGTTCGCGGTGAAACCGAAGATGTGATAGATCGGCAACGCGCAGATGGTGACGATCTGCTCGCCTGCGGGGATCTTCTTCAACGCCGGCTGGTACCAGGCTTCGGCCTGCAGCACGTTGGCCACGACGTTGCGATGCAGCAGCACCGCGCCCTTGCTGACGCCGGTGGTGCCGCCGGTGTACTGCAGCACCGCGATGTCGTCGAGCCCGACCTGCGCCGGCTTGAACGCCTTGCCACGGCCTTGCGAGACGGCGTCGTTGAACTTGACCGCGCCGGGCACGTCATAGGCCGGCACCATCTTCTTCACCTTGCGCACGACGTAGTTGACGATCATGCTCTTCGGGAAACCGAGCATGTCGCCAAGCGCGGTGAGCACGACCTTCTTGGTCGGCACGTTGGCGAGCACCTGCTGCAGCGTGGTCGCGAAATTCTCCAGAATCAGGATCAGCTTGGCGCCCGAGTCCTTCAGCTGGTGCTCGAGTTCGCGCGGCGTATACAGGGGATTGACGTTCACCACCACGTAGCCCGCACGCAGCACCGCCGCCACGGCCACCGGGTATTGCGGGACGTTGGGCAGCATGATCGCGACGCGGTCACCCTTGTCCAGCCCCTGCGCCTGCAGGTAGGCGGCGAAGGCACGCGACAAGTCGTCGATCTGACCGAAGGTGATGGTCTTGCCCATGAAGCGGTACGCGGGCAAGTCGCGGTACTTCTTGAAGCTCTCCTCGATCAGCGCCACCAGCGACGGGTATTGCTCCACGTTGATGTTCGCCGGCACCCCCTTCGGATAGTGCTTCAGCCAGGTCTTTTCCATTCTTTTGCGCGCTCCTTCATTCGGTGCGCGATTCTGACGGATGGCTGACACACCTCGTATCAGGGGATTCGATAGCGAACTCTAGGGCGCCCACCCCAGGCCGCGCGCCAATCCATGGTCATTCGCGCCGCGCTTGCGCTTGCCCGGTTGACTGCCCGGCCGTCAGGCCGTATGGTCTTCCGACTTTTCGGGCGCACTCACCCGGTGCAGCGGCGCTGAAGAAGAGCGAGGGGCGCAGATGAAGTTGATCCGCTACGGCCGCAAGGGCCTCGAAAAACCCGGCCTGGTCGATGCCCAAGGCCATGTGCGCGACCTGATGGGCGTGCTGCCCGACATCAATGCGACGACGCTGATGCCCGAGAGCCTCGCGCGGCTGGCAAAGCTGCCGGCCGAGGCCCTCCCGGTGGTGCCGGAACCGGGCCGCATCGGCGTTCCATGGAGCGGCTGCGGCAAGTTCGTCGGCGTCGGCCTCAACTACGCCGACCATGCCGCCGAGTCCGGCTTGCCGGTGCCGGCCGAGCCGGTCCTGTTCATGAAGACGACCAGCTCGATGATGGGCTGCAACGACCCGGTCGTGCTGCCGCAGGGCTCGCTCAAGAGCGACTGGGAGGTCGAACTCGGCGTCGTCATCGGCAGCAAGGCACGCTATGTCGACGAGGCCAACGCGCTGTCTTGCGTCGCGGGCTACTGCGTCGTCAACGACTTGTCCGAACGCGAGTACCAGCTCGAGCGCGGCGGCCAGTGGGACAAGGGCAAGGGCTGCGACACCTTCGGTCCGGTCGGCCCATGGCTCGTGACACGCGACGAAGTGCCCGACCCGCAGTCGCTCGCGCTGTGGCTCGAACTCAACGGCCGGCGGATTCAGAACGGCAGCACGCGCACGATGGTGTTCGGCGTGGCTACGCTGGTGAGCTACATCAGCCGCTTCATGACCCTGTATCCGGGCGACCTGATCACCACCGGCACGCCTCCCGGCGTCGGCCTGGGCCACAAGCCGCCGCTGTACCTGAAACCGGGCGACGAGATGCGCCTGGGCATCGACGGGCTGGGCGAGCAGCGCCAGCGCGTGTTCGCCTGGGATCAGGCGCTGATCGACGAGTGAGAAGCGCAAAGGGCCGCACGCCGCGGCCCTTGGTGCGTCGCGGCGAGCGCGACGCCGCTGCATCGACCTCTCAGGTCTTCAGCGCAACCAGCACCTCGTCGAGCATCTTCTTGGCGTCGCCGAACAGCATGCGGTTGTTCTCTTTGTAGAAGAGCGGGTTGTCCACGCCGGCGTAGCCTGACGCCATGCTTCGCTTCATCACGATGGAGGTCTTGGCTTTCCAGACTTCGAGCACCGGCATGCCGGCGATCGGGCTCGCCGGGTCGTCCTGCGCGGCCGGGTTCACGATGTCGTTGGCACCGCACACAATGGCGACGTCGGTGGCCGGGAAGTCGTCGTTGAGCTCGTCCATTTCCATCACGATGTCGTAGGGCACCTTGGCCTCGGCCAGCAGCACGTTCATGTGGCCCGGCATGCGGCCCGCCACCGGGTGGATGCCGAAGCGGATGTTGACGCCCTTCTCGCGCAAATGCTTGGTGATCTCGTACACCGTGTGCTGCGCCTGTGCCACCGCCATGCCGTAGCCCGGAACGATGATCACGCTCTTGGCCTCCTTGAGCAGCTCCGCGGTGTCGAGCGCGCTGATGGGCACCACTTCACCGGCCGGCTGCGCCGCACCGCCCTTGGGGGCCGCCGTGCCGCCGGCGGTGCCGAAGCCGCCGGCGATGACGCTGATGAAGTTGCGGTTCATCGCCCGGCACATGATGTACGACAGGATCGCGCCGGAGGAGCCGACCAGTGCGCCGACCACGATCAGCAGGTCGTTGGAGAGCATGAAGCCGGTCGCCGCCGCCGCCCATCCGGAGTAGCTGTTGAGCATGGACACCACCACCGGCATGTCGGCGCCGCCGATGGCCATCACCATGTGGATGCCGAACAAGAGCGCAACCACCGTCATCACCAGCAGCGGCGTCATCCCCGCCTCGATGCTGGGCGCGTTGATGAACTCGCGGCCGAAATAGATCACCACCAGCAGCCCGATCAGGTTCAGCCAATGGCGCGCCGGCAGCAGCAGCGGCGCGCCGCCGATCTTGCCGTTGAGCTTGCCGAAGGCGATCAGCGAACCGGAGAAGGTCACCGCGCCGATGAGGATGCCGATGTAGATTTCCATCTCATGGATGGTCTTCTCGGCGCCCGTGAGCGGGTGCGAGGTGTCGATGTAGGAGGCGAATCCGACCAGGCAGGCGGCGAGGCCGACCAGGCTGTGCATCAATGCCACCAGCTCGGGCATCTGCGTCATCTTGACGATCTTCGCCGCGTACAGCCCGACCGCGCCGCCGAGCACCATCGCACCGATGATCCAGGGGATGCCGGCCGCCGTCACGCGCGGACCGAACACCGTGGCCAGCACGGCGATGGCCATGCCGATCATGCCGTAGAGGTTGCCGCGACGCGAAGTCTCGGGATTGGACAGCCCGCCCAGGCTGAGGATGAAAAGAATGGTCGCTCCGATGTAGGAGACGCTCGCGAGATTTGCAGACATCGTGTGTCTCCTACTTGCGGAACATGGCCAGCATGCGCTGGGTCACGGCGAAGCCGCCGAACATGTTGACCGCCGTCAGCACGATGCCGCCCACGGCCAGCCAGCGTATCCATGTATCGGGCGCCGCGCCGCCCGCCAGCGGCGGCGCGATCTGCACCAGCGCGCCGATGGCGATGATGCTCGAGATGGCGTTGGTCACGCTCATCAGCGGCGTGTGCAGCGCCGGCGTCACGTTCCACACCACCATGTAGCCGACGAAGCACCCGAGCACGAAGACCGTGAAGTGAGCCAGGAAGGCCGCCGGCGCGTAGGCGCCGACGAACCAGAACAGCGCTGCAGCGACGCCGAACATGATGGCGAGCTTGTTGCCTGCCATCGGTGCGCTCGCGGCGCCATGGCCGTGCCCCTTCTTGGCGGGCGCGGCCACCGCCGCCGTCGGCTTGGCGGCGGGCGCGGCCACGACCTTGGGCGCAGGTGGCGGCCAGGTGATGCTGCCCTCCTTCACGACCGTGAGGCCGCGGATGGCTTCATCTTCCATGTTGACGTCGATGACGCCGTCCTTGGTCTTGCACAGCTCCTCGGTGAGGCGGAACAGGTTGGTGGCGTAGAGCGTGGACGACTGCTTGGCCAGCCGCGAGGTCAGGTCGGTGTAGCCGACGATCGTCACGCCATGCTTCACCACCGCCTTGCCGGGCTCGGTGAGTTCGCAGTTGCCGCCGCGCTCGGCCGCCATGTCGACGATCACGCTGCCCGGCTTCATGCTCTTGACCATGTCGGCGGTGATCAGCCGGGGCGCTGGCTTGCCCGGGATCAGCGCCGTGGTGATGATGATGTCCACCTCGCGGGCCTGCTTGGCATACATCTCGCGCTGGGCCTGCTGGAAGCCCTCGCTCATCACCTTGGCGTAGCCGCCGCCGCCGGAGCCTTCTTCTTCGTAATCGACCTTGACGAACTCACCGCCCATCGAGATGACTTGGTCAGCCACTTCGGCGCGGGTGTCGTTGGCCCGCACGATGGCACCCAGACCCACCGCGGTGCCGATCGCCGCCAGGCCGGCGACGCCGGCGCCGGCGATGAAGACCTTGGCCGGCGGCACTTTGCCGGCGGCGGTGATCTGGCCAGCGAAGAAGCGGCCGAAGGCATTCGCCGCCTCGATGACGGCGCGATAGCCGGCGACGCCGGCCTGCGACGTCAGAGCGTCCATCTTCTGGGCGCGCGACAGCGTGCGCGGCAACGAGTCGATGGCCAGCACGGTGACTTTCTTGTCCGCGAGCTGCTTCATCAGTTCCGGGTTCTGCGCCGGCCAGATGAAGGTGATGAGCGTCTGCCCGGCATGCATCAAGCCGACTTCCTCGGGCGTCGGCACGCCGATCTTGAACACCATGTCGGCCGCGGCGAACAGATTGGCGGCGCCGTCGATGACCTCCGCCCCGGCCGCTCGATAGCTGTCGTCGCTGAAGTTCGCGGCGTCGCCCGCGCCGCTTTGGACGGCAACCGAGAAGCCCAGCTTGATGAGCTTCTCCACGACTTCGGGCACGGTCGCGACGCGCTTCTCACCCGCTGCGGTCTCCTTCGGCACGCCGATCAGCAATGGTTTCTTCGCCTTCTCGGAAGCGACCGCGGCGAGCGTCTTCCCGGCCGCGGTTTCGAGCGGAACACTTATCGACATGATCAAAGCCTCCTCGGGCGCATTGATGGCAACTTGAACCTCACGTGGCAACCGGGGCGGGTCACCGCGGGCGACTGCTGTGGTGAGCGAGGTCGAAGCCGCAGAGCTTACACAAACTGTGGGCGTTTCCGAATCTGCGGCGCGGCCTATCGAAGAGCGCTCACCTTAGCTTTCTTCGCTGGATTTAGGATTGAGAAATGTCATCACGTTGGAAACCCAGTGTCACCGTGGCCGCGGTCATCGAATCGAATGGCCGCTTCCTGTTGGTCGAGGAACACACGCCCGAAGGTTTGCGGCTCAACAACCCCGCCGGCCACCTCGATCCGGGCGAGTCGCCGCAGCAAGGCGCGGTGCGCGAAGCGCTCGAAGAAACGGCGCGCATCTTCGTGCCCGACCGGCTCGTCGGCATCTATCTCGCGCGCTTTCAACGCCCGTCGCGCGACGAAGATGTGACGTACTTGCGCTTCGCCTACGGCGGCAGTGCCGGCGAAGCGGACCCCGCGCGCGCACTCGACACCAGCATCGTGCGCACGCTGTGGATGACGCTCGACGAAGTGCGCGCGAGCCGCGATCGCCATCGCAGCGCGCTCGTCCTGCAGTGCATCGAAGACTTCGCCGCCGGCCGACGCTTTCCGCTCGACATGGTGTTCTGCGACCCCACGGTCTTCGAGCCCGAGGTCAAGCGCTGACGCGCGGCATCGAAAGAACACCACGACAGCGCGGCTGCCTGCACGGCTTACCTAGAATTCACGGATGAACTCCAAGCAGCGTGTCGTCGTCGGCCTGTCGGGCGGCGTCGATTCCGCGGTCACCGCCCATCTCCTGAAGCAGCAGGGCCACGAGGTGGTCGCGATCTTCATGAAGAACTGGGAAGACGATGACGACGACGAGTACTGCTCGTCGCGCCAGGACTTCCTCGATGCCGCGAGCGTCGCCGACGTGCTCGGCATCGAGATCGAACACGTCAACTTCGCGGCCGACTACAAGGACCGCGTCTTCGCCGAATTCCTTCGCGAGTACCAGGCTGGCCGCACACCCAACCCCGACGTGCTGTGCAACGCCGAGATCAAGTTCAAGGCCTTCCTCGATCACGCGATGCGGCTCGGCGCCGAGAAGATCGCCACCGGGCACTACGCCCGGGTCCGCTGGAACCCGCACGCGGCCGATGGCCGCTTTGAGCTGCTCAAGGGCCTGGACCCGCTGAAGGACCAGAGTTACTTCCTGCACCGGCTCAACCAGTCGCAGCTTGCCAAGACGCTGTTCCCGGTGGGTGAGCTGCCGAAGACCGAAGTGCGCCGCATCGCCGCCGAGATCGGCCTGCCGAACGCGAAGAAAAAAGATTCGACAGGCATCTGCTTCATCGGCGAACGCCCGTTCCGCGAGTTCCTCAACCGCTACCTCGCCAACACGCCAGGCCCGATCAAGGACGAGCGCGGTCGCGTCATCGGCGAACACGTCGGACTGAGCTTCTACACGCTCGGACAGCGCAAAGGCATCGGCATCGGCGGCCTGAAGGACGGAAAGCAAGCCAAGGGCGGCAGCGAGCACCAGCCCTGGTTCGTCGCGCGCAAGGACATGGAGGCCAACACGCTCTACGTCGTGCAGGGGCACGATCATCCGTGGCTGCTCACCCGAGGGCTGGTCGCCGACGAAGCGAGCTGGGTCGCAGGCGCCGCGCCGCCAGCCGCGTCGCTGGCGGCCAAGACACGCTACCGTCAAGGCGACGCGGCCTGCGCGTTTGCGCCGGGCGCCAACGGTGTCTTCGAACTGCGGTTCGCCAATGCGCAATGGGCCGTCACGCCCGGCCAATCGGCGGTGCTCTACGACGGCGAGGTGTGCCTCGGCGGCGGCGTGATCGCGTCGGCGTTCTGACGAAGGCTGGCCATCGCTCAGCGCGGCCGCGCGAGGTCCATCGTCCAGTAGCTGCGGTAGCTCGCGCTTGCGCTGCCGGGCACGCAGGCCACGCCGATGTCGACGAAACCGGGGTTCATGATGTTCGCGCAGTGGCCTGGGCTCGCGATCCAGCCGTCGACGACCTGGTTGACCGTGGTCTGGCCGGCCGCGATGTTTTCGCCGATGCCGCTCCACGCATAGCCCGCGGCGTCGATGCGCTGCGCCAGCGCGCGCCCGTCCAGGCTGGTGTGGGAGAAGAAGTCGTGCGTCGCCATGTCCTGCGAATGCCCGGCAGCCGCCTGCGTCAGGAGGTTGTTCCAGACGAGCGGCGGGGCGGCAGCGAACACACCCTGGCTGCCGCAGTTGGCGCCGCTTGCGCGCCATTGGTTGACACGCGCCATCACACTCGCGCTGAAGTCAGGCAAGCCGCAGGTGGCCGTGGCAGCCGGCGCAGTGGGGGCGGGCGTGTCGGCGCTGTCGGTGCCCTGGGGTGGGGGTGCGCTGTCGCCGCCGCCGCCGCAGCCGAGCAGCACGGCAGCGAGCCACGGGAGCGCAGCTCGGCGCAGGGCAGGCAATGAGGTGATGCAAATCATCCGCCCAGCCTACGCAAGCCCTCGCTTCCCTGGGGTAATGACACGTAAACACCGCGGGCGAACGTCGGCGGACGTGACATCGGTCACGCTTGGGCCTGCGGTGAAATGACCACGGCCACGACGTTTGCTGAGTGAGCGCTGGCAACCGAGCGCGCCGTGCTGCATCATGTGAATGCATTTGTACGCCTTTCGGATTCTCGATGACCCCCACTCTCCACAGGATCGCCATGTCGGCGCTCGCCGGCGCGCTGGCGCTCGCCGCTGCAGGCGCCGCGTGTGGTCAGACGACCGTCGCGGGCGCTGACACGGTGAAGCGCTTGCGTGTGGTCGGCGGCCTGGCCGGCGTCAACCAGTACACCCGCCAGGAGGAACCGTTCTGGACCAAGGAGCTGCCGCGGCTCACCGGCGGCAAGGTCAGCGCCGAAATCGTGCCCTTCGACCGCGCCGGCATCCGCGGGCAGGAGATGCTTCGCCTGATGCAACTCGGCGTGGTGCCCTTCGGCACCGTGCTGCTGGCGCTGTCCGCCGCCCAGGAGCCGGTGTTCGCCGCGCCCGACCTGGCGGGGCTCAGCCCCGACGTCAAGGCCGCGCGGACCGTCGTGTCGGCGTTCCGCCCCTACCTGGAGAAGACGCTGCGCGAGCGCTATGGCATCGAACTGCTGGCGATCTACGCCTACCCCTCCCAGGTGGTGTTCTGCAACAAGCCCTTTGCGAGCCTGGCCGATCTCAACGGGCGGCGCACGCGCATCTCCAGCCCGCCGCAGGCCGACCTGGTCGAGGCGCTGGGCGGCGTGCCGGTGCAGACCGGCTTCGCCGAGATCATGGCCAACATGAAGAGCGGCAACATCGAATGCGTGATCACCGGCACGATGTCGGGCAACACGATCGGCCTGCCCGAGGTCACGACGCACGTGCACTCGATGGCGATCAACTGGGGCTTGTCGATTTTCGGGGCCAATGCCGGCGCCTGGAACGCGCTGCCGCCCGAGGTGCGCGACACGCTGCGCCGCGAGCTGCCCCGGCTCGAGCAGGCGATCTGGGCCGAGGCCGAACGCGAGACGGGCGACGGCATCGCCTGCAACACCGGCAGCCCGAGCTGCGTCGACGGCCGCAAGGGCAAGATGGTCGAGGTCAAGCCCTCGCCGACCGATGACGCGCGCCGCCGCACCATCTTCGCCGGCACCGTGTTGACGCGCTGGGTGCATCGCTGCGGCGCTCAATGCGCCCAGGTCTGGAACGAGACGATCGGTCCCGCCGTCGGCATCGAAGCGCGAGCGCGGTAGAAGCTATCACCAGACGCCATGGCGCTTTCCCGTCGAGTCCAGGCCGGCATTTGGGGCGTCGCGACGCTGTTCGTCGTGGCCGTGATGGCGGCCGCCTGGAACCTGATCGCGCGCAGCGAGCGCGACGCGATCGCCGAGAGCGAGGGCCGCGCCGCACGTTTCGTGAGCGGCGCCGAGGCCGCCATCAACCGCATGATGCTCAGCGTGGACGTGCTGCTCGCCGGCACCGACTCGCTGCTGCGTCCGGCCGTGCGCAGCGACGGCACCCTGGATGCGGTGCTGGCCAATCGCCTGCTGTTGGAGATGACCGGCCGCAACCTGCTGGTGCGCGACGTGGCGGTGCTCGCGCCCGATGGGTCGGTGCTGGCCGCGGCGCAGAGCAACAGCCAGCGCATGGGCGTGGACCTGCCCAAGGGGTTTGCCGCCGACGTGCTGGCGCAGCCCGCGCCGCAGATGGCGATCAGCGCGCCGGTGGTGAACTTCGCGACCTCGGAGCGGGTGGTCTATTTCGCCCGGCCGCTTCGCCTGGCCGGCGGGCAGCCGACGATCGCCGTGGCCGAGGTCCCGGTGTCGCTGATCGGCACGGTGCTCGCCCAGGCGATCGAGATCCACGGCCTGCTCGCCACTTTCGAGCGCGAAGATGGCCAATTGCTCGCCAGCGTGCCGCCCGACGAACGGCTGATGGGCCAGAAGCTGACACCGCCGCTCGATACGCGCATCGCCACCGGCGCCGCGATGCGCATGGGCAGCCGCCTGGGCAGCGCCCCGGCCATCGTCGTCGCGAGGCCGACGCTGTATCGCTCGCTGCTCGTGGCCGGCAGCATTCCGCTCGAGGCGGCGCTCGCCGAGTACCGCGATGCGCGCCGCGGCATTCTGCGGATCGCCGCCGCCTTCATCGTGATGATCCTCGCGGTCGGCGGCTTGACCCATTGGCAGTTGGCGCGCCTGGCCCGCGCCCGCGCCGAGATTTCCACCGCCAAGACCACGCTCGACCAGGCGCTCGGCTCGATGGCCGACGGTTTCCTGCTGTGCGACGCGCACGACCGGGTGGTCGCGTGGAACCGCCGCTACCTCGAGATCTTCCCGTGGGTGCGCGACGCGATCGCGCCGGGCGTGCCATTCGAGCGGCTGGTGGAACTGGTGGCGCCGGCGATGGCGCCAGGCGGCAGCGCGGCCGACCGACAGGCCTGGATCGACCGCCGCATGGCCATCCACAAGAGCGGCCACGGCATGTACGAGCAGGAGCTGGCGCACGGCATGGTCGTGCACGCCATCGAACGCCGAACGCCCGATGGCGGCGTGGTCAGCGTGACGCGCGACGTGACCGCCGCCGAGCGGGCACTCGCGCGTGCCAAGGCCGCGGCGGAAGCAGCCAACGAATCGAAGTCGCAGTTCCTCGCGGCGATGAGCCACGAGATCCGCACGCCGCTGAACGGCGTGCTGGGCATGAACGGCCTGCTGCTGAACACCTCGCTGACACCCGAGCAGCGGCGCTTCGCCGAGCTGATCCGCAGCTCGGGGCAGACGCTGCTCACGGTCATCAACGACATCCTCGACCTCGCGAAGATCGAAGCCGGCCGCATGGAACTGGAGATCGTCGAGTTCGATCCGTCGAACACGCTCGACGAAGTGGTCTCGCTGCTGGCCGTGCGCGCACAGGCCAAGGGCCTGACGCTGAATCTGCGCATGGCGCCCGACCTGCCGCCAGCGCTGCTCGGTGACCCGAGCCGGCTGCGCCAGGTGCTGTTCAACCTGATCGGCAACGCGCTCAAGTTCACCGAGCACGGCCACGTCGACGTCGAGGCGCTGCACCGTGCGCTTCCCGACAACAAGATCGAACTCACGATCGCCGTGCGCGACACCGGCATCGGCATTGCCGCCGACGCCATGCCCAAGCTGTTCGACCGCTTCATGCAGGCCGATGCGACCACCTCGCGGCGCTACGGCGGCACGGGGCTCGGGCTCGCGATCAGCCGCGAGATCGTCGACCTGATGGGCGGGCGCATCGAAGTGGAAAGCGCAGTCGGCGTCGGCAGCACCTTCAAGATCGTCGTGCCGATGACACGCGGCGACGGCTCGCACCTCGCCGAGGTGCAGACGACGATGGACGCCGCCGCCGAGATGGGCGGCCTGCGCATCCTGGTCGCCGAAGACAACGGCGTGAACCAGATCCTGATCAAGGCGCTGCTCGACCAGATGGGCCACTACAGCGACATCGTCGCCAACGGCGTCGAGGCGGTGCGCCAGGTGCAGAACGGCGGCTACGACCTCGTGCTCATGGACATCCAGATGCCGGAGATGGACGGGGAGGCCGCCACGCGCGCGATCCGCGCGCTGCCCAACGGCCTCGGAAACATTCCGATCATCGCGATGACCGCCAACGCGATGGTCGAACACCGCGAGGCCTACCTCGCCAGCGGCATGGACGACTACGTCTCCAAGCCGATCAGCACGCGCATGCTGGCCGCCGCGATCGCGCGGGTGATGGTGACCATGTGACGCTCGGACCTTCGTTGCCCGCGCGCCGCACGCCGGGCTACCCGAGCAATCGGGCGATCACCTCGAGCAGTTGCTCCGAAGGCACCGGCTTGACCAGATGCTCATCGAAGTGCGTGGCCATCGCGCGCGCGCGATCGGGTTCACGGCCGTAGCCCGTCAGCGCCACGAGCTTCATGCCCTGCAGTCGCGGGTCGGCACGCAGCCGCACCGCGAGTTCATAGCCATCCATGCCAGGCAGGCCGATGTCGAGCAAGGCGATGTCGGGACGGAAGCCGTCGACGGCGGCGAGCGCGGACGGGCCGTCCGAGGCGACCTGCACCTCGTGGCCCGCCTCCTGCAGCAGCAATCGCAGCATCTCGCTCGCGTCGGCGTTGTCGTCGACCAGCAGGATCCGGCCGCCCGACTCGAGCGGCGGCGCGACGGTGGGAGATTCGCGCGGCGGCGCGACCTGCGCCTGTGCGGCAGGCAGGCGCACGGTGAAGCGTGCGCCGCGGCCGGGGCCGTCGCTCTCGGCCTGCACGCTGCCGCCGTGCAGCTGCACCAGCGTGCGCACGATCGCGAGCCCGAGCCCCAGACCCCCGGCGTGGCGGTCCATGCCCTGTTCTCCCTGGGTGAACAGGTCGAACACCCGCGGCAGCAGGTCGGGCGCGATGCCGCTGCCGGCGTCCTCGACCACGATCTCGACTTCGCCGTCCTCGCGTTGCCGCAGATGCAGCCCGATGTGGCCGTCGCTCGGCGTGAACTTGGCCGCGTTGGTGAGCAGGTTGGACAGCACCTGCGCGAGCCGCACCGGGTCGCCTTCGACGAACACCGGCTCGTCCGGCAATTCCACCTGCACGGGCCGCGAACGCCGCTCCAGCGCCGGCTGCGTGAGTTCGAGCGCGCGCTCGACGGCCGCTTTCATGTCGACCCGTTCCCGATCTATCTGGATCTTGCCGCGCGCGATGCGCGACACGTCGAGCAGGTCGTCCACCAGGCGCCTCAGGTGGGCCACCTGGCGCTCGATGATGCGCCTCTCCATCGCCGACTCGTCGCCGCCGCGGCGCGCCATCAGATGCAGCGCGGTGACGATCGGCGCCAGCGGGTTGCGCAGTTCGTGGCCCAGCATCGCGAGGAATTCGTCCTTCACCCGGTTGGCGGTTTCGGCCTGGCTGCGCGCCGCCTGCGCATCGGCATAGAGCCGCGCGTTGTCGAGCGCCAGCGCGGCACGCTGCGCGAGCTCGACCAGCAGTGCGCAGTCGTCGGTGCTGAACTCGCGGTCCGACTCCGCCTGCAGCGCCGCCAGCGCACCCAGCGTTCGCCCGCGCGCGACCAGCGGCACGATGAAATACGAGCGCAAGCCGATGGCCTGCGCGAAGCTCAGCACGTCCCGATCGCGCACGCGGTCGAACTCAACGGGCGGATCGAAGCGCGCCAGGTGCGAGCGGCCGGTCGCCACCGTCCAGGCCATCGAGCCCGGCGTGTCGGAGGTGGCGTGCAGGCGCTGCACGAGTTCGGCGCCGATGCGCGACTTCAGCGGGTCGGAGTGGTGTGTCAGCGCGCGCTGCAACTGGCCCTCTGAATCGACCAGGTCGACACGGCACCAGTCGGCGATGCTGGGCACGACGATCGAGGCGATCGCCTCCAGCGTGGCATGCGGCTGCAACGATCGCGAGAGCACCGCGCCCGCCGAGGCCAGCTGCTCGAGCCGCCTCCGTGCCTGCTCGGCCCCGCTGCGCGCGCTGCGTTCGGCCGCCAGCAGGCGCTCGCGCTCGGCTTCGTCGCGAGAGCGCTGCTCGGCCGAGGCCGCAAGCGCGTCGGCCACCTCCTGGATTTCGCGGATGTCGGACTGGGGGAGCTGCGGCACCTCGCCGCGCCCGAGCGCCTGCGCCGCACGCCGCAGCTGTCCGATCGGACGGTTGATGCCGCGTGCGATGGCGAGCGCCAGCGCGCCGCCCAGGGCCATGGACAGCAGCATGCCGCTGCCGTAGGCAAACGCCGAGCGGTAGGCACCGGCGTCGACACTCTCCGAGGGAATGCCGATCGCGACGATCCAGCCGCTCGAGCGGCTGCGGGTGTAGGCCGTCATGATCGGCGTGCCCTCGAGCGCGAAGGCCGGGCCCACGCCTTCGTCGCCGCCGGCGGCCATCAGGCGCTGCAAAGTGGGCGACGGCGACGAGCCGATGGTCTTGGCATGGGAGCGCGAACGCGCCACCCGCGCGCCGCGTGCATCGAACACGCTCACGACCCAGTCCTCGGGCACGCGCTGGCGAGTGACGACCTCGAGGATGGCATCCGGGTTCAGAACGGCCGTGAGCACGTAGCGCAACTGATCGTCGCGCACCACCGGCACGCGCACCGGCACGCCGAACTCGCCGCGCTGGCCGCGCCGCAGCGGTCCGACCAGCGGCGAGCGCAGCTGCAGCAGCTGATCGAAGCTGTCCGGCTCGACGATCGCCAGGTCGGCGCGGCCGATCGGGTAGCCGGTGTGCGCGGCCACCTTGCCGTCGGGCTCGTGCAGGATGACCGCGCGCCACTGCGGCCGCGTCGTGACGATGCGCTGCGCAACCCGGTGGAACCCGTCGGCGTCGTTGTTGTCCAGCGGGGCCGCGGTGGCCAAGCTTTCGAGCACCGCCATCGAGCTGCGCAGTTCCGCGTCGACCGCCGTGGTCAGCGCCCGGGTGATGTCCAGGCTGGCGCGCTCGGTCTGCTCGCGCTGCTGCTGCACCAGTGCGGCCAGGCCGAAGCCCGACATTACTGCCAACGGCAGGATGCCGGCCGCCGCCAGCAGGATCAGCCGCCTGCGCAGCCCGACCTTGCGCATCAGCGCGGGCCGCCGGGGCGGCGGCAGCAGGTCATGGCGACGACTGGACGACGGTGGGGGTTCGGTGCATTCATGCCACCGGCGATATTAGGGCCTGCGCGCGTGCCCTGGCACCGCGGCCCACCGCCACACGCCGTGTGCGCAAGAAAAAGCCCGGACCGGCCGGGCTTGCGGGTGGGAGCTGGTCTCGGCTCAGAACGGGATGTCGTCGTCCATGTCGTCGAAGCCGGTGGCAGACTTGGTTGCCGGCTTGCTCGGCGCGGGGCGCGAGGCCGGCGCGCTGCGTTGAGAGTCGCCGCGGTCGTCGCCGCGGTCGGCGCCACGCGATCCACCGTCATCGCCGCCGCCCATGCCTTCACGGCCGCCGAGCAGCTGCATGGTCTCTCCGATG
>CAJPFZ010000267.1 GCA_905339355.1 Burkholderiaceae bacterium | reverse complement strand
CGCGCGCACTCGGCCGAGCAGCACCTGCTCGTTGAAGGCGACCACCAGGTCGGTCTCGTCGCCGCCGTTGGTGATCGGCCCGGCGCCGATGCGGATGCGGTTGCCGCTCGCGCCGGCCACGCTGCGCGCGGGCGGGCGGATCTCGGCCGGGATGATCTCGGTCGTCCAGATGCCGTTGCCCATGCGCGCCGCGATGGCGCCGAGCGACTGGCCGCAGCGCTGCGCGCCTTCGCCCGAGTCGCTGATGATCTCGACGATGTGCTCGCGCAGCGTGAGCGTCTTGCCCGAGGCGGCAGATTCGCCCGCCGATGGCTTGGCGGGCTTGGCGGCCTTGGAGGATTTCCGGCTGACGGCGGTGTCCATGGGGTCCTTGCTTGCGTGGTGTGTGGTGTGCGTCGGGTCAGGCCGCGCGGACGCGGGTGAAGCCGTGTTCCGCGAGTTCGATGCCGAACAGCGTGCCGCCGGCGCTCGTGTCGGCCGCGTCGCGCAGTCCGAGGTACTGCTTCATGCTCTTCGCCGCACGGCGGCCGGCGCCCATCGCCTGGATGACGGTGGCTGCGCCGGTCACGATGTCGCCGCCGGCGAACACGCCGGCCAGCGAGGTGGCGAGCGACTCGTTGGTGGCGATGTAGCCCCACTCGTTGAGCTTCATGCCCGAGGTCTGGCCCATGATCGGGTTGGCGTTGGTGCCGATCGCGTAGACGACCACGTCGCACTCGAAGTCGAACTCGCTGTCGGGCACGACGATCGGGCGCCTGCGGCCGGATTTGTCGGGCTCGCCGAGCGTCATGCGCACGCAGCGCAGGCCGCGCACGTTGCCCTGGCCGTCGTCGAGCACGGCCACCGGGGCGGTGAGCCAGTGGAACTCGACGCCTTCTTCTTCGGCGTGGTGAACTTCCTCCACACGTGCGGGCGCCTCGGTGCGCGAGCGGCGGTAGATGCAGTAGACCTTCTCGGAGCCCAGGCGCAGCGAGACGCGCATCGCGTCCATCGCGGTGTTGCCGGCGCCGACCACGGCGACGCGACGGCCGGCGGGCAGCGGCGTGTCGAAAGCCGGGAAGTCGCGCGCGCGCATCAGGTTGCAGCGCGTCAGCAGCTCGTTGGCCGACAGCACGCCGTTGAGCGAGTCGCCGGGGATGTTGAGCATCGTCGGGTAGCCCGCGCCCACGCCGATGAACACCGCGTCGAAGCCGAGCGTGGTGATCATCTGCTCGATCGTGAACAGCCGGCCGACGAGGGTGTTGCACTCGAAGCGCACGCCCAGCTTCTTCAGGTTCTCGATCTCGGCGTCGATCACCTCGTTGGGCAGGCGGAAGTCGGGGATGCCGTAGCGCAGCACGCCGCCCGGCTGGTGGAAGGCTTCGTAGACGGTGACCTCGCAGCCCGCCTTGGCCATGTCGGCCGCGCAGGCCATGCCGGCGGGGCCGGAGCCGACGATGCCGACGCGATAGCGCACCGGCTCGACGTAGGGCACGTTGACCCAGCCCTCGCGGATGGCGATGTCGCCGACGTAGCGCTCGAGCCGGCCGATCGCCACCGGCTCCAGCGAGTCGCCCACGGTGCACACGCCCTCGCACTGGTTCTCCTGCGGGCACACGCGCCCGCACACGGCGGGCAGCAGGTTGGTGTCGGTCAGCGTGTCGTAGGCGCCCCGCAGGTCGCGCTCTTCGATGCGGCGGATGAAGCCGGGAATGTCGACGCCCACCGGGCAGCCGCGCACGCAGGGTTCGTCGGCGCACTGCAGGCAGCGCTCGGCCTCGCGCAGCGCGTCTTCGGGGCGGTAGCCGGTCGCGACCTCGCTGAAGTTCTTGGCCCGCACCTGGGCCGGCCGTTCGGGCATCGGCGTGCGCGTCTGCGGGATCGTGCGCACCGTCTTCTTCTTGGCCATGGAGTCGTCCTTTGCTGTGCTGCTGCGCGGTTCGCCGCCCGTGGCAGCGCGCCCGACGCCGGAGTGGCTGCGCGTGCGTCAGCCTCCGAGGGTTTCGTCGAAGGCGTCGCGCGGGTCGGTGAACTCGCCGCGCGGCGTGGCGTGGGCCGCGATCTCCGCCAGTGCCGCGGGCTCCGGCACGCTGGCCATGCGGCAGCTGTCGGACCAGCGCTTCTCGGCTTCGCGCTCTTCGGTCTTGTAGCGGTTCAGGCGCGTCATCAGGTCGTCGAAGTCGACCTTGTGGCCGTCGAAATCGGGGCCGTCGACACAGGCGAACTTCACTTCGCTGCCGACCTTGATGCGGCAGCCGCCGCACATGCCGGTGCCGTCGACCATGATCGGGTTGACGCTCACCATGGTCTTGATGCCGCGCGCGCGGGTGGCCTCGGCGCTCGCCTTCATCATCACCGGCGGGCCGATGGCGACCACCTCGTCGATGTCGGCATGGCCCGCGAGCGCCTCGGCGATGCCGTCGGTGACGAAGCCCTTCATGCCGGCCGAGCCGTCGTTGGTGCACAGGATCAGCTCGTCGCAGACGTCGCGGAACTTGTCTTCCCAGAACACCAACTCGGCGTTGCGGAAGCCGAGCACGGCGATCACGTAGGCGCCGGCCTCCTTGTGGCCCTTGGCCTGCGGGAAGATCGGCGCCACGCCGAGCCCGCCGCCCACGCACACCACCTTCTTCGCGTGGCCGATGGGGGTGGGCACGCCCATCGGGCCGACCAGGCCGTAGAGCCGGGTGCCGACCTGGCAGGCCAGCTGCATCTCGCGCGTGGTCTTGCCGACGGCCTGGATGACGAGGGTCACGGTGCCGCGCTCGCGGTCGTAGTCGGCGATCGTGAGCGGGATGCGTTCGCCGTGTTCGTGAAGCATCACGATCACGAACTGCCCGGGACGCGCGGCGAGCGCCATCATGGGGTGGCGCACTTCCAGCAGGTAGGTGACGTCCGAGAAATCTTCTCGGCGCACGATCTCAAAGTCCGGCATTCGGCATCCCTTCGACCACGTTGCACGAATGCATTTGGCGCTTGCGCCGGGGTCGGACCATTGATGATCGTCAACGGGGGGCGCCGCCCCGGCCCAGCACCGGTCGAGCACGCCCGGACACGTCGGCCCAGGCGGGGCGCACCGACAATCCGCGCCATGAGTTCACTGCCCGGACCCGCCATGCAGCGCCCCGTGCGCTACCTGGAACTGCTCGCGCGTGCGGCCGCCCACGTCGACGCCCACCTCGACAGCGACCTCGGCGCCGACGTGCTGGCCGAGCGCGCGGCGATGTCGCGGCATCACTTCCACCGCATCTTTCGTGCCTACTTCGGCACTACCGTGCAGGCCTACGTGACCTGGCGGCGGCTGCAACGCGCCTGCGAGCTGCTCGCGGCCGGCGACCGGACGGTGCTCGAGGTCGCGCTCGAGGTCGGCTACGACTCGGCGCAGGCGCTCGCGAAGGCGATGCGGCGCGAACTCGACACCACCCCCACGGCGGTTCGGGCGGGCGAGCTGCCGCAGTGGCGGCGGTTGTTCGACCGCCGCAGCGCGCCGCAGGACGGCGCATCAATCGAAGGAGACACCATGCTCAAACCTCAATTCGTCGACGTGCCGGCGCTGGCCGTGCTCACCGCAACCGGCCGCGGTATGGACAACGGCGACATGAGCGGTGCCGCCAAGCAGGCTTACGGCGAGTTGTTGCCGGCGGTGCAGGCGGCCGGCCTCGCGCCGCGGATGGCCAGCTGCATCGCGCTGTTTCCCGACACGCCGCAGGGCAGCGACGATCAGAAGGTGCGGCTTCTCGGCGGCGTGGTGTTCGATCACGCGCTGGCCGAGCGCTGCGGCACGCCGAGCCGGCCCGACATCGCACTCACCGGCAGCCTCGCCTGGACCGAGGTCGACGCCGGGCGCTATGCGGTGTTCCGGCACGTCGGGCCGTACAGCGAGCTGCACCGCACCTGGACGGCCATCTACCGCGACTGGTTGCCGGCCACGGGCCACGCGCTGCGCGACGCGCCGCCCTTCGAGCTCTACGTCGACGACCCGCAGGCGACGCCGCCCGAGCGCCTGCGCACCGACATCTACCTGCCGCTGCCATGAAGCCCGCGGTGCAGGACTATGCGGCGCAGGGGCCGCTGTCGCAGCCGGGGCCGCATGCAGGCGAACTGCGGCGGCTTGCGGCAGACCTGCCCACGCTGTGCGCGCAGTTGCAGGGGCTGCTGATCCACTACTTCTGGCTCGAGGCCTACGGCGACGAGGTGCCGCGTGCGTTCGAGCCGCCGCGGCGGCTGGGCGAGGTTCAGCTGCGCAGCGTGCCGGAGATCCTCGACGGCGTGCTGCGCTTAAGCGATGCGCCGCTCGACCAGCCGCGCGCGCCGGTGCGCCGGCTGGCGGCCACCTGCCGGCACTTCACGCTGCTGCTCGTGTCTGCGCTGCGTCAAAGAGGCGTGCCGGCGCGGGCGCGCTGCGGCTTCGCGGGCTACTTCGTTCCCGGCGAGTGGATCGACCACTGGATCGCCGAAGTGTGGGATGCGGCGACCGGCCGCTGGCGGCAGGTCGATGCGCAGCTCGACGCGGTGCAGCGC
>CAJPFZ010000266.1 GCA_905339355.1 Burkholderiaceae bacterium | reverse complement strand
GGGGACGACAAATGAGTGCGACAGCCCTTCCCACGGTCCACCACAGCGGCGCCACCGGCCCCGGCGGATGGCGCACGCTGATCGCCGACTGGTCGTCGGACCAGCAGACCTTCCACGTCGCCTGGGGCAAGGCGATGATGTGGATCTTCCTGCTCAGCGACACCTTCATCTTCGGCATCTTCCTGACCAGCTACATGACGGTGCGCTCGTCGACGACCGTCGCGTGGCCCAACCCGAGCGAGGTGTTCGCGCTGCACATCGCCGGCGCCAATGTGCCGCTGATCCTGATCGCGATCATGACCTTCGTGCTGATCACGAGCAGCGGCACGATGGCGATGGCAGTCAACTTCGCCTACCGCCGCGACCGCGTGAACGCCGCGGCGCTGATGTTCGTGACGGCGGCGTTCGGCGAAATGTTCGTCGCGATGCAGGCCTTCGAGTGGTCCAAGCTGATCATGGAGGGGGTGCGGCCCTGGGGCAACCCGATGGGCGCGGCGCAGTTCGGCTCGACCTTCTTCATGATCACGGGCTTCCACGGCCTGCACGTCACCGGCGGGGTGATCTTCCTGATCGTCGTCGCCATCAAGTTGCTGCGCGGCCACTACGACCGCACGGGCAACTACCAGATCGTCGAGATCGTCGGCCTGTACTGGCACTTCGTCGACCTGGTGTGGGTGTTCATCTTCGCGTTCTTCTATCTCTGGTGAGGCCGACATGACCGAAGGCACCGTGCAAGCCGCGTCGCATGTTCAACCGCATGCGCAGCCGCAGGAACATCAGCAGCACCCGATCGGCCTGTACCTCAAGGTCTGGCTGCTGCTGTTCGTGCTCAGCGCGCTCTCCTACATGGTCGACGTGCTGCATTTCCAGGGCTATCTGCGCTGGACGCTGATCGTCGTGCTGATGCTGCTGAAGGCGGGCCTGATCGTCGCCATCTTCATGCACATGGCGTGGGAGCGCATGGCGCTGGTGTGCGCCATCCTCGTGCCGCCGATCGCGCTGCTGGTGCTCGTGGGCATGATGGCCTCGGAAGCCGGCTACACGCTGCTCAGCCGCCTGCTCTTCTTCCGCTGACGGCGAAGGGACGGCGCCATCGACAGCCCGCTCGCCCTCGCCGCCGCCCGCCCGCGCTGGCGCGCCTACCTGGAGCTCACCAAGCCGCGGGTCGTCGCGCTGATGCTCTTCACGGCGGTGGTCGGCATGCTGCTCGCCACGCCGGGCGCGGTGCCCTGGCGAGTGATGGTGTTCGGCTTGCTCGGCATCGCGCTGATGGCAGGTTCGGCCGCCGCGCTGAACCACCTGATCGACCGGCGCATCGACGCCCTCATGGCGCGCACCCGCGGTCGGCCCCTGCCGCGCGGCACGCTCGGCGCGGCCCAGGTGGCCGCGTTCGCCGCGCTGATCGGCGCGGCCGGCATGGCGCTGCTGCTGGCATTCACCAACACGCTGTGCGCCGCGTTGACCTTTGCGTCGCTGATCGGCTATGCCGGCATCTACAGCCTCTACCTCAAGCACGCCACGCCGCACAACATCGTGATCGGCGGCGCGGCCGGCGCGGCGCCGCCGCTGCTCGGCTGGGTGGCCGTCAGCGGCCAGCTCGACCCCGGCGCACTGCTGCTGTTCCTCATCATCTTCATCTGGACCCCGCCGCATTTCTGGGCGCTCGCGATCCACCGCCGAGACGACTACGCGCGCGCGGCCGTGCCCATGCTGCCGGTGACCCACGGCGTCGACTTCACGACCGGGCGCATCCTCGGCTATACGCTCGCGCTGGTGGCCGTCTCGCTGCTGCCGTACGCGATCGGCATGAGCGGGCCGCTGTACCTCGTCGGCGCGCTGCTGCTCGGCGGGCGCTTCCTCTGGTTCGCGTGGCGGCTGCGGCAGGACGCGCAGCTCGCGATGCCGACCTTCCGCCAGTCGATCGCCTACCTGTTCGGCCTGTTTGCGCTGCTGCTCGCCGACCACTATCTCGACGCCTTGCTGCCGCTGGCCGCCCTGCCCGCCGGCTTCTGACGCCCGAGCCGCAGCGCAGGCCGCGGCACCGTTCTTGCCACTGCCACGGGCATATGCCGGTTCCACCGATTGCCGATGCCCCGCTGTTCGTCGTTCTCAACGCCGCCTCCGGCTCCGGCGACGCCGCGGACACCCACGCCCTGATCAGCCGGCTGCTGGCCGAGTCGGGCCGCCGCCACCGGGTGGCCATCACGCAGCCGGGCTTGCGGATCGCGGAGTTGGCGCGCCGCATGGTGTCGCAGGCGATGGCCGAGGGCGGCGTGGTGGTGGCTGCCGGCGGCGACGGCACGATCAACGCCGTCGCGCAGGCGGCACACGATGCGGGCTGCCCGATGGGCGTGCTGCCGCAAGGCACCTTCAACTACTTCAGCCGCAGCCATGGCATCCCGCTCGACACGGCGCAAGCGATCCGCGCGCTGATCGACGCCCGGGTCGAACCGGTGCAGGTCGGCCAGGTCAACGAGCAGGTGTTCCTGGTCAATGCGAGCCTGGGCCTTTATCCGGACCTGCTGGAAGACCGCGAGCAGTTCAAGTCGCGCTTCGGCCGCCATCGCGCGGTGGCGCTGGTTGCCGCCATCGCGACGGTGATGCGCGCGCATCGGCTGCTGCGGCTGAGCATCGAGCTCGACGGCGTGGTGCGGGATTTGCGCACGCCGACACTCTTCGTCGGCAACAACCGCCTGCAGCTCGAACAGGTCGGCATCCCGCAGGCCAGCGCGATCGAGCACGGCCGCATCGCGGCCGTCATGCTGCGCCCGCTCGGGACGGCGGCGCTGCTGGGTCTGCTGCTGCGCGGCGCGCTCGGTACGCTGGGCGATGCCGAGCGCGTGGTGAGCTTCGAGTTCCAGCGCATGACGGTCACGCCCTCGCTGCCCTACGGCACCCGCGGCGTGAAGGTCGCGCTCGACGGCGAGGTGCGGCGCATGCGATCGCCTCTCGAGTTCCGCGTCTCAGGCCGGCCGCTGTACCTGCTCAAGCCCCAGCCCGTTCAGCAGGCCACCCCGGCGGCCGACGCGATCGCTGCCGCCACTGCCGGCGGCGCGTGACGATGCTGCTGCACATCTCTGACCCGCACTTCGGCACCGAGCAGCCGCCGGTGGTCGAGGCCTTGCTGCGGCTGGCCGCTCAAGTGCAACCCGAGCTGGTGATGCTGTCCGGCGACATCACCCAGCGCGCGCGGCGCAGCCAGTTCCGCGCCGCGCGGGCCTTCGTCGACCGGCTGGGTGCCGTGCCCACGCTCGTGATCCCGGGCAACCACGACATCCCGCTGTTCAACGTCGCGGCGCGGCTGCTGGCGCCGTACGCGAACTTCGAGCGCGCGTTCGGCGAGGAACTCGAGCCGGTGCACGAGTCGCCGCGCCTGCTGCTGATCGCGCTGAACACGACGCGGCCGCGGCGGCACAAGAACGGCGAGCTGTCGCGCGAGCAGATCGAGCGCGCGGCGCG